>CAYSTY010000348.1:0-3065 GCA_964433685.1 uncultured Actinomycetota bacterium
CGGTGAGCTCACCGTGCTCGAAGAAGTGCTCGAGCAGCTCCTCGTCGGTCTCGGCCACCTTCTCCATCAGCTCGGCGCGGTAGATCTCCGCGTCCGACTTCAGCTCCTCGGGCACCTCGATCACCTCGAAGGATGCACCGAGGTCCTCGCCCTTCCAGACGATGCCCTTCATCTCGACGAGGTCGACCACACCCTCGAGGCTGGACTCGATGCCGATCGGGATCTGCGCCCGGACGGCGTTCGGGGTCAGCCGGTCCTTGATGGAGTCGAACGAGTAGTCGAACGATGCACCGGTGCGGTCGAGCTTGTTGACGAAGCAGATGCGCGGGACGCCGTACTTGTCGGCCTGGCGCCACACGGTCTCCGACTGCGGCTCGACACCGGCGACGCCGTCGAAGACCGTCACGGCACCGTCGAGCACGCGCAGGGAACGTTCGACCTCGATGGTGAAGTCGACGTGGCCGGGTGTGTCGATGATGTTGATCGTCGTCTCGTGCCACTTGGTGGTGGTGGCCGCCGACGTGATCGTGATGCCGCGCTCCTGCTCCTGCTCCATCCAGTCCATCGTGGCGCCACCCTCGTGGGTCTCGCCGATCTTGTAGGTGCGCCCGGTGTAGAACAGGATGCGTTCGGTGGTGGTGGTCTTGCCCGCGTCGATGTGGGCCATGATCCCGATGTTGCGCAGCTGGGACAGCTTCACGGTCCGCTTGACGGCCATCTGGAACTCTTCCTCGTCGTCGACGTCTCGGCCGCTACGTGGGCCGGGTGGCACCGACGCCCGTCTCGGGACGGGCGATCGGTCGTGAACCGGTGCGGTCACCGGTCGGGGGTGGGGCTTGCGATGGTGGGGCGTGCTGGCAGCGATGCGCACCGTCACCTGCGGGTCGGGGTCAGCTCCCCGGTGTCCCGGGGAGGGTCACCAGCGGTAGTGCGCGAAGGCGCGGTTGGCCTCGGCCATCTTGTGGGTGTCCTCGCGACGCTTGACCGCCGCGCCGACACCGTTGGAGGCATCGAGCAGCTCGCCGGCGAGACGCTCGCCCATGGTGTGCTCACGACGGATCCGGGCGTACCCGACCACCCAGCGCAGAGCCAGGGTCGTCGAACGCGACGGACGCACCTCGATCGGCACCTGGTAGGTGGCACCACCGACGCGCCGGGACTTGACCTCGAGCTGCGGCTTGACGTTGTCGATCGCGCGCTTGAGGACGCTGATCGGGTCACCGCCCTGGGTGCGGTTGCCGATGTTGGCGAGAGCGTCGTACACGATCGCCTCGGCGATCGAGCGCTTGCCGTCGCGCATCACGCGGTTGATCAGCTGGGTGACGAGCGGGGAGCCGTACTTCGCGTCCGGCTGGACCTTGCGGCGGCCCGGGGATCCCTTGCGTGGCATATCAGCTGTCCTTCTTGACGCCGTAACGGGAACGCGCCTGCTTGCGGTCACGGACCGGTGCGGCATCGAGGCTGCCGCGGATGACCTTGTAACGGACACCCGGCAGGTCCTTCACACGACCACCGCGCACGAGCACGATGGAGTGCTCCTGCAGGTTGTGCCCCTCACCGGGGATGTAGGCCGTGACCTCGATCCCCGACGACAGCTTCACGCGGCAGACCTTGCGCAGGGCCGAGTTCGGCTTCTTGGGGGTGGTGGTGTAGACGCGCGTACAGACACCACGACGCTGGGGCGAGCCCTTGAGCGCGAGGGTCTTGTTCTTGTTGGCCTTGGACTGACGGCCGTTGCGCACCAGTTGCTGGATGGTGGGCATGCCTGGCGTTCTCCGTCGGTAGCGCCCGCCGGAGGCGAGCTGACGCGCGCGGACGCGCATCGGTGCGTATCGGGCGGGTGTGGGTGCGGTGGGTCCCGAGGGCCGCCGACGTGCCGCACCCGGTGTGTGGGCGGGACGCGGGACCGCGTGGTGCGGATCCCACCGGGCGGCGCGGTCCGACCCACGGGGCCGGGCGTTCCGCTCCTGGTGAACGGTCCGGGGTGCAGCGCGCTTCCGCGCGAAGGGATCTCGAGCGAGAGGATCGGCGCGGGTGCGCCCGGACCGCGCCGCGGCGAACCGCAGCGCAGGTCGGGGACCGTACCGACGGCGCGCGCGACCTGTCAACCTGAGGGCCGCGTCGGCGCACGGCACGCGGACGGGCCGCGCCCGGTCGAGGACGCGGCCCGTCGCAGGGCGGATGTCCGCCCGCAGCTCAGCCGATCAGGCGTCGCCCTCGGCGGCGCCGTCGACGGGCTCCTCCATGGTGCCGTCGTCCATCGCGCCGTCGTCCATCGCGCCGTCGTCCATGGCGCCGTCGTCCACGGCACCGTCGGTGGCGGGCTCTTCGACGGCCGGGTCGGTACCGGTGTCGCCGTCGTCCTCCGCGCAGGCGGCGGCACCGAGCGCGAGGGCGCTCGCAGCCACGAGGGCGGCCGAGGAGCGTCGCAGGGAGCGGAAGCTGGTCATGGGTGGTCCTCCTCAGGGGGTGGGAGTGGTGTTGGACCGCCGGGGACGGTAGAGGTCCGCCGCGGGCCCGGACCCGGCCTCCCGCCGGGGATGGCGGCGGCGAACGACCACCGGTAGGAGGTTCCGGAGGTGGCCGTCCGGCCCCGATCTACGGCCGTCGGCCGGGGTGGGGGCGGCCGGTCGGCCAGGGGCCGCTCGGTCGCGCCCGCCGACACCGCGAGGGGCGCCCGCGAACGGGCGCCCCTCGAGGTCTCGGGTACCGGGAGTGCGGTCAGCTCTGACCGGCACCGCCCTGCTCGCCGACGTCACCGGGGAAGTCCTCGAACCCCCACCCGCCGTCGAAGCCCCACGAACCGTCGCCCTCGTAGGACTCGGTGGACGCGAGGAACTCGGCGATGTCGGCCGGCAGCGCCTGTTCGGGCAGCTCGGTGTGCCCGACGGCGATCCGCTGGTAGTCGGCGACACCGGTCCCGGCGGGGATCAGCTTGCCGATGATGACGTTCTCCTTGAGCCCGACGAGCGGGTCCTTGGCGGAACCGAGCGCCGCCTCGGTGAGCACGCGGGTGGTCTCCTGGAAGGAGGCCGCCGACAGCCACGAGTCGGTCGCCAGCGACG
>CAYSTY010000349.1:0-3051 GCA_964433685.1 uncultured Actinomycetota bacterium
TGACCGGGTTCGTCACCGCCGAGCGGCTGCTCGGGCTCGGCCCGAAGGAACGCGGTCGCCTCGAGGTGGACGAGCACGGGATCGCGACGACGTCCGGCACGTGGCGGCTCGGTCAGCGCACGAGCGTGCGGTTCGTCGGTCTCGACGACACCGGCCGCACCATCTGGCGTCTCGGCGACGCACGCTGACCACGCACGCCCTGCCCGACGGGGTCAGGACCGGCTGGTCTGCTTCATGACGAGGTCGACGGCGAGCGCGGACGCGAACCCGAGCGTGCGTTGCAGCGCGGTCGCGTCCGACACGAAGGTGACCGCGTAGCTGTCGGCGTCGGTGAACGCCTCGGTCAGCAGGCCACGCCACCGCTTGGTGACGGTCGCGACGCTGCGCCCGTCGGGGGCGAGCACGTCGAAGTCGCGGGCACGCCAGCTGCCGGCGTGCACCTCGCCCGCCGCGGCGCCGGTCGCGTCGGCGAGCAGGAACCGCGCCCGACCGAGACGCATGCGCTTGGTGACGGTGCCGACCTCGCCGTCGCGGGTCAGCACGTGGCACCGCCAGGTCATCGCCGGCTTGTCGATCTGCAGCACCTTGTCGCCGCGGACGTCGTGCACGTCGAGCTCCACCGGCAGGACCACGTCGAGGTCGCCGAACAGCCGGACCGCGCGGACGCCCGCGGGCTGCCGCTGCTGGGAGGCGTGGCCCACGACCTGTCCGCTCGCGTCGGTCAGCGTGTACTCGTTGTGGAGCTCGACGAGCTTGCGGCGTTGATGGATGCCGATGCCCTCGCCGCGGAGCATCGCGGGCGGGTGGTCCACCCGTCAGGCCTCGTGGTCGGGCAGCGCCGCCAGCGCCTGCTGGTGGACACCGAGGGCGTCCGCGTCGAACAGCACGAACCGCACGAGCCGGACCGTCGTCAGGGCCGGTGCCACCTCGGCGACGGTCGTGACCGCGATCTCGGCGGCGTCCTCGACGGGGTAGCCGAAGATCCCGGTGGAGATGGCGGGGAACGCGATGGCGCGCACGGCCACCTCGTCGGCGACCGTGAGCGCGTTGCGGTAGGCGCTGGCGAGCAGCTCGTCGGCGGGCTCGTCCACGCCGAAGCGGGGGCCGAGCACGTGGATCACGTGCTCGTTGGGGAGGTCGAACCCGAGGGTCGCGACGGCCTGCCCGACCTCGATGGGGGCCAGCGCCGCGCCGGCGCGGGCCAACCCCGGACCGGCAGCCCGGTGGATCGCGCCGGCGACGCCGCCGCCCGGCGCGAGCTGCGCGTTGGCGGCGTTGACGACCGCGTCCACGTCCGGCTGCGCCGTGATGTCACCCTGGGTCACCTCGACCAGCACGGGTCCGAACTGTCGCACGTCGCTCACCTCACTCGGTCGTGGCTGCAGCGGCGGTCACCGCGTCCGGGTCCCCGCCCGACGGCGGTCGGTCGCGCGGCTCCAGCAGGGCCGTCACGAGCAGCAGCGCCGCGAGGCCGAGGAGCGCGAACCAGATCGCCGGGTGGTGCCAGACGCTGGGTCGCGGCGACCGTCGGCTCGGCTGGCCGTCGCCGGTGACCGACGGGTGCGACCGCCAACCCGGGGGGCGCGCCGCCGGTTCGTCGGGGGGACGCCAGGTGGGCGGTGGTGGCGGGCCGGCGAGGCCCGCCCACGGATCGGGAGGCAGCTCGTCGTCGTGGCTGCTCGCGCTGCCGTCCGACACGGGTCCTCCTCGTACCGATCGACACGTCGGCGCCGGTGGTGGGGCGGGTTCAGCGACCGTGCCACCATGCCACGTGCGGGTGCTCGCGGGGGTCGATGCCCTCGGCAGGACGGTCGAGGTCGCGCGCGTCGAGCGGGTCACCGGTGACGGCCGTGCCGTCCTCGGCGGCGACCTCGTGGGCGAGGTCGAGGACGGCGGCGGCGACGCGCCGTTCGACCACGAGGTAGCCGGCGAGCTCACCGCGGTGGTCGCGCTCGACCAGCACCTCGGCGGCGGCCGCGGTCGCGGGGTAGGCGGGTCGTTGCAGGGCCACGCGCCGGTGGTCCGAGCGCGGTGCCGGGGTGCGCAGCAGTCGGTCGAGCTCGGCGGCGGTCAGTACCGGCAGCCACCACGCGCGCAGCCAGTCGCGGTGGTCGAGCCGGATGCGTTCGAGCACCGCGCGCTTCCAGACCTCCTCGAAACCCGCGACGATCCCGGCGCGGAGCGGACCGCGGAGCGCGGGGTCGCCGAGGACGCGACGGATGGTGGCGTCGTCGGCACGGACGAGCTTGTCGACGTCCGGGATCGCCCGCAGGATGAGCGGGGCGACCGGTTGCCCGAACCCGCAGGCGCGCGCGATCGCGGTCACGGCACGGGCCTGGCGGTCGCGCTGCAGGGGCGTCACGGACGGCTCCTCGGGCCTCGGGTCCTGCTTGGTAGCACACCCCGTCGCGCCGCCACCGTCCACACCGACGACATCGGTCGCGCAACTTGCCGCTCCGCCGGGTACCGTTGTCCCATCACGTGCCCGGTCGGGTTCACTCTGTCTGCGCGACTGCGG
This sequence comes from uncultured Actinomycetota bacterium, assembly GCA_964433685.1. Taxonomy (GTDB): domain Bacteria; phylum Actinomycetota; class Nitriliruptoria; order Nitriliruptorales; family Nitriliruptoraceae; genus Nitriliruptor. The sequence goes on from CAYSTY010000349.1 coordinate 2,519, forward strand.
ACGACCCGGCCGGTGTCACTCAGGAATGGGACGCATCACATGCCACAGGGCACCGTTAAGTGGTTCAACGCCGACAAGGGCTACGGGTTCATCACCCCGGCCGAGGGCGGCGAGGACCTGTTCGTGCACTTCTCTGCGATCCAGTCCGAGGGCTACAAGACCCTCGAGGATGGACAGCAGGTCAGCTTCGAGGTCGGTCAGGGCCAGAAGGGCCCGCAGGCCACCGACGTCCGTCCGGTCTGACCAGACCGCGACCCGGACGTTGGTCTGCGAGGCACCGCCTCGGTAGCCACCGTCCAACGAGGAGCCCCGCTTCGGCGGGGCTCCGTCGTGTCCCGGGCCCACTAGCGTGACGTCCGTGGACCCGGACCCGGCACCGCTCTCCGACGGCGCAGGCACGCCGTCGGTCCCGAGCGCACCCATCGAGGGTGCGGTCCACCGCCACCGGGTCCCGCACCCGGCGCTCGCGGGCATCGTCCGCTCGATGGTGGGCTACGACCTCGCCGTCCACCCGAGCGCGGTCCACCTCGGTG
>CAYSTY010000350.1:0-3049 GCA_964433685.1 uncultured Actinomycetota bacterium
CGCTCGGGCACGCCGCTGGTGCGAGCCAGCAGACGACGGTCGCCGTCGACGACCAGCAGCGTCGGGACGCGCAGGACCTTGTGTGCTTGGGTCAAGGGCAGGTGGTCGGCGGCGTCGACCTTGACCCAGCGGAACCCGGGGCGCTCCGCGGCCAGCTCGGTCAGCAGGCGTTCGACGGCCACGCACGGGGTGCAGGTCGGGGAGCCGAGCAGCACCGCCCCGGCGTCGGCGTCGGCGAGGTCGAGCCCGGCGGCGTCGAGGTGGTGGCGCTCGACGCGGGGCCGGTCGTCCCCGGCCGTGGTGCGCACCCGGCCGTCGCGGCGGTCCCACCACCAGCCGGCGGCGGCCACGACGACCAGCAGCCCGAGGACGAGCAGCAGCCGCAGCACGACGGGGCTCATCCGGCCACCTCGGCGTCGCGGCGGCCGAAGGCGCGCTGACCGACGAGGTAGAGCTCGCAGCCGATGCAGATCCCGGAGACGGCGAGCAGGGTGGACAGCGCCAGCACGATCGCGGCCGCGACCCACCCGGCGGTGGTCGCCCCGACGGCGAGGAGCACGAGCGCGACGGTGGTGACCGCCAGCCCGCAGGCCTGCGCGAACCGGGGTGGCCCCTCGGGCTCGGTGGCCGGCGGGGGGCCGAGGTCGAAGCGCCGCTTGACGGCCCGGAACAGGTTGCCGTAGGGCGACCACGCCAGGCCGAACACGGAGGCGGTGGCGAACACGGCCCACTGGACGGCGAGGAGGGCCGTGCCGACCGTCCCCTGCAGGACGAGCGCGAGGGCGAGGACGACCGTGGTGACGGCGGCGCCGAAGCGGGGGCCGCGCACGTCGATGAGCAGACGGCCGTCGGCGTCGTGGGCGAGGTCGGGGCGGCGCGCCATCGGGGTCTCCTGGAGCGGGTCGGGTTCGGGGGCGGGGTGGCGGCGGTCCGGGTGGGGCGGTCGGTTCGGGGGGGTCAGCGGCCGGTGGCCTTGCGGAGCAGGACGCGGACGGCGGGCTTGCCGCGCACGTCACGGACGCGTGCCACGTCGACGATCTGGTGGCCGGCGCGGTCGGCCCACCGGGCGAAGGCGGCGGGGGCGCCCTGACCGTCGGTGAGGATCTCGAGGTGGTCGCCGGGGCGCAGGGGGACGATGGCACGCATGGTGGCCACCACCCCGCGCTGGTAGGGCTCGCCGCGCACGTCGACGGTGGTGGTGGGCGAGGGTTGGGCGCCGAGGCCGGCTTCGTCGAGGGTGGCGGTGACGCGCCCGCCGCGGGCGGTGACCTGGGCGGGCGCGCCGGCCGCGGCCAACGCGCCGCGCAGGAACCCGGTCGCGAGCGCGTCGCCGACCCCGCCGTCCACCTCGCCGACCAGACGCAGGCCCACCTCGAGGCCCTCGACCACGGCGGTGTCGTCGGCGACCTCGGTGAGGCGGACCTCGGGGAAGGCGGCGCGCAGGGCCTCGACGGCGATGACCGCGGCGGCGTGGAAGTCGCGGGTGTCGGCCCGCCCGGCGCTGGCCGCCACGAGCTTGCGACCCTGGTCCTCGGCGAGCAGCGCGAGCTTGTGGCGGTGCTCGGTGAGCCCGGCGATCAGCTGCACGATGGTGTGGACCGCGAGCTGGCTGCCGGGCGGGATCTGCGGATCGCGCGGCCCGACCGCCTGCTCACGGGCGACGTACACCTTCGCGGGTCGTCCGCCTCCCTGGTTCTTGCGCGTCCCGGTGACCACGAGCCCGGCGTCGGCCAGGGTGTCGAGGTGGGTGCGCGCGACGTTGGGGTGGAGGCCGAACATCTCGGCGACCTCGCGGGCGGTCGCCGGGCGGCCCTCGGTGCGCAGGCGGCGGTAGATCCCGGCGCGGGTCGGCACGGCGAGGGCACGCTCGACCGCCGCGTCGTCCGCGGCGGCGCGGACGTCGGGGGCCGGGGCGATCGTCGCCGCGCTCACGTCGCGTGTGTCCTCAGGTCGGTCGACCACGAGCTCCTCGTTCCATCGCCACGGGTCGGCGCCCGGCACGTTCGGAGGAGCCCGTGTCGTGGTCGGGGAACGCCGATCGTCCGGTGGTCACGTCCCGGACGGGTGCCGACGGTAGGGACAACGGTGCGAACCCGGGTGACCGCCGGGACACGGTGCCACCGCTCAGCGGGGCGGGAAGCGGCCCACGGTCGCGACGGTGACGACCGCGTGGCGCAGCCGCGCGATCACCTCGGGGCTGAGCCCGTCCTCGGCGTGGCCGAAGCCGGCCGGTTCCTGCCACAGGGTGGCCGGCCCGGCGGCGCCGGCGACGAGGTCGTCCGCGTCGGAGGGAGGGAAGTAGGCGTCGTCGGCGCCGTGCACGACCAGCAGCGGTTGGGTCACCCGCGTGACCATCAGCGCCGGGTGTGGCGGCGACCGCCACGCGTCCGGACCGGCGAGCCGGACCCCGAGCGCGACCCGCAACCCCAACCTCGCGGCAGGGCGCTGCCAGACCCGGTGCAGGCGTCGCAGCGCGTCGGTGTCCGGTTCCTCGCGGAACCAGGCCGGTCCGGACACGGCGACCACCGCGTCCGTCGGCGCGCCGGACGACGCCGCGTGCAGCGCGGCGGTCGCCCCCATCGACAGCCCGATGGTGACGACGTGGTCGTGGCCGAGGGCGCGCAACCAGGCGATCCCCGCCTGGACGTCGGCGACCTCGTGGTCCCCGAGGGTGCAGACGCCCGCCGAGCCGCCGTGGCCGCGCAGGTCCAGCGCGAGGACCGGGACCTCGCGGGCGAGCCCGTCGGCGAGCCGCGCGTAGGCGGGTTTGCGTCGGTTGGCGGCGAACCCGTGGAGCAGCAGCACCGCCGTCGGCGCGGCCGGCGGGCCGGGCAGGTAGCTGCCGGCCAGGCGCGTGCCGTCGGAGGCCACGAGCCGGGTCGTGGCGTGCGTGACGCGGTGTCCGCCGAGCACGCCGCGGGTCTCGAGGTAGCGCCGCAGCGGCCCGCGCCGCGATCCCGGGTGGACGACGGGGCTCACGATCTGCAACGCTTCCCGCGGCTCGCCCCGGCAACGTCGCCGCCTCGCCAGGCGTCGGACGTGTGCGCGG
>CAYSTY010000351.1:0-3045 GCA_964433685.1 uncultured Actinomycetota bacterium
GCGCGATCGTGTTGGTGATGTACTCGCTCTCGAGACCCGAGTCGATGGTCTGGGCGACCGAGACCAGCGGGATGCCGATGCGTTCGGCGTCGGCCGCGACGGCCTCCTGGATGTGGGCGCCACCGACCTGGTTGATCGCGAGGACGCGGTCGTCGTTCACCAGCTGCTGGAAGTTGGCCACGCCCGTCTCGGCCGCGTACTCGTCGTCCTTGACGATCAGCTCGAGCTCCCGACCGAGCACGCCACCTTCGGCGTTGATCTTCTCGAAGTAGGCCTGGGTCCCACGGAGGTTGATCGCCTGCGCCGAAGCGGTCGCACCGGTGACGTCACCCATCCAGCCGATCTTGATCGCGTCCGCGGTCACGCCGTCATCGGGGGAATCGGGCACCTCACCCGCCGCCTGCCCGTCGTCGGCGCCGCCGTCGTCGCTGGGCTCAGCGCCGTCGTCGGTCGCTTCGTCGCCGCCGCCGTCGGTGTCACCACCGCCGCCGTCACCGCACGCGCTGGCGAACAGCGCGAGCGCTGCGAACGCAGCTCCCACGCGCATCACCCTGGTGGTGTATCGCATCCTGGTGCTCCCTCTGGCTCCCCCGTGCAGCGCTCGTCGCCGCACGGTCCCCGAGACGGACCACCTCGCCGACCCCTGCACGGTCCGGCGGCGCCGCTCGGAGCTCCCATCGGCCTCGGCTGGTACCGACACCGTTTGCTTACTGCACGGAAAGTAAACGTTCTACTACCGCGGTCGTCAACCAGCACCGCGCGGTGACCGGGGTCGTCGATCCCCACCCGTCAGGCCGAGGCGTCGCCCGCCGCGCGCGTCACCGTCATCCCGCCGTCGACGGCCAGGACCTGACCGTTGATGTAGCCCGCCCGCGACGAGCCGAGGAACGCGACCACCTCGGCGATCTCGGCAGGTTCGGCGAGGCGCCCGACCGGCACCATGGCCTGCAACCGATCGAGGTACCCGGGGTCGCGCTGTCCGAGCTCGAGCAGCAGCTCGGTCGCGACCGGTCCCGGCGCCACGGCGTTGACCGTCACGCCACGCGGACCCAGCTCGGCGGCGAGCGCGCGGACCAGGCCGGTCAGCCCCGACTTCGACGCGGCGTAGGCGGCTCGTCCCGCGAAGCCGACGAGGGCGTTCGCCGACGACAACAACAGGAGCCGGCCTCGGCCGGACGCCGCGAGATGGGGGGCGGCGGCGCTGGCGAGCAACGCGGGGCCCAGCAGGTTGGTCTCCAGCGCCGAGCGCCACGCCGCACCGCTGAGTCGGTCGACGGACTCGATGGTCACGGTCCCGGCGTTCGCCACGAGACGGGTCAGCCCACCGAGGTCGGCCGTCACAGCCGTCACGGTCGCCTGCACCTGCGCCTCGTCGCGAACGTCACAGGCGTAGCCCACGACCCGAACCCCGGTCCGGGCGCTCACCTCGGCGGCGGCGGCGCGAGCTGCATCGAGGTCACGAGAGGTGAGCGCGACCATCGCGCCGTCGTCCGCCGAGCGCTCGACGATCGCGCGACCGATACCGCGGACGCCCCCGGTCACCAGGACCACGTCGTCGCCGACCAGCGCGGCGCTCACCGTCCCTGGAACCGCGGTGGCCGCTTGTCGACGAACGCGGCGATCCCTTCGGCGTGATCCGCGGTCGTGTACAGCAGCGCCGTCGCCTCGATGGATTCGGCGAGACCCGGAGCCTGCAGATCGCGGTTCACGAACTGCTTGCCGACCCGCACCGACAGCGGCGCCTGCGCAGCGATGAGACCGGCGATCCGCTCCGCTTCGACGAGCAGCTGGTGGTGCGGCACCTGGCGCACCACCAGACCGATGCGCTCGGCCTCCACCGCATCGATGACCTCCGCGGTGAGGGTGAGGTAGCGCGTCCAGGCGTGTCCGATGACCGAAGGTCCCCGCACGACGCCGTAGCCCGGCATGAGCCCCACCGACGGCTCACGGAAGGCGAACCGTGCCCGATCGGAGGCCACCGCGATGTCGCACGCGAGGGTGAGTTCGGTGCCGCCCCCGAAGGCGATCCCGTTGACGGCGGCGATGACCGGCACCTCGGCACGTTCGACCGAGTGGAACGCGTCGTAGACCAGGCGGAGTTGACGCCGGTAGGCCGTGTGGTCGGTGAGATCGGCGAACCCGGCGATGTCGCCACCCGCCGAGAACGCGACGTCCCCCGCACCCGTCACGATGGCGACCGCGACGTCCGGATCGTGGGAGAGGTCGTCCATCAGCCGGGGGAGTTCGCGGAAGAAGGTCACCGACATGGCGTTGCGCTTGTCGGGCCGGTCGATGGTCACCAGCGCGACACCGTCATCGCGTCGTTCGACCGTGACGGTCTCGTAGCCCCCGCTCACGCGGCATCGCTCGGGTCACCGAGGTACGGCTGCCAGTCCTCGAAGGACCCGACGATGGTCATGTTCTCGCCGTCGGTCGACGTGAACGGCGCCGCGCACGGCGAGTAGTTCGCGCTGCTCCAGTCGATGGGGCAGGTCAGCCCGGCGGTGTCGAACTCCCCCTGGAGCGCCTCGTGGAAGCTCGCGCGGGTGAGCTCGCCGGATCCGGCCGCGCGCTCGATCGCCTGGTGGATGACCATGCCCCCGACCCAGCCGTGGGTGAAGTTCAGGTGCGCCGCGTCCCCGGCGTAGCTCGAGCCGTCGCCCTCGAGGAAGGCTCGGATCTGTTCGCCACCCTCGCTCTCGTCGTACACGCTGAGGAAGGAGTGGACACCCTCGGTCACCGCGGTCTGGCTCGGCGGACCCTCGCTGTAGACCGTCAAGCCCGCACTGCCCTGGTTGCCCACGATCGGGACCTCGAGACCCGCGTCGGCCATCGAGCTGACCACGAACAACGCGTCCGCCGGGCCGCCGTGCAGGGCGATGTAGTTGAGGCCGTCCTCGTCGATCATGCGCCGCAGGTTGGCCATCAGCGCCCCGGCGTCCGCCTGACCTGGCGCGATCGTCTGCCGGCCGAGGTAGGTGCCTCCCTCCGCCTCGAGGAACTCGCGGATGTAGCTGTCCCACTCCTCGCCGGAGGGCACCTCGA
>CAYSTY010000352.1:0-3044 GCA_964433685.1 uncultured Actinomycetota bacterium
GGCAGCTTGGCCTCGAGCGCGTCGAGGTCGCGGTCGATCGCGGCGCGCAGCTCGCTGGCCTGCCTCGCGGCCTGCTCGACCGACTCCGCCGGCGTCGGGTCCGACAGGCTCTTGAACCCGCCGACCGTGCGTTCGACCTCGGCCACGCCCTGGCGGACCTTGTCCTCGGTCTCGCGCAGCTTGGCCTTCACCTGCGCTTCGGTCTCGCGCACCTTGGCGGTGGCCGCCTCCCGGGCGTCCGCGATGCGGTCCTCGGCCCGGTGTTGGGTCTGTTCGATGGTGGCCTCGGCCGAGTCGGCAGCGCGATCGACGCTGTCCTCGGGCCCGGGCCGTCCGGTGTCGGATCCGCTCACTGCTGCACCCGCCGCTTCGCCATGTCGATGGTCTCTTGGACGTCCCGCTTGGTCGTGTCCGGGGAGTTGGACGGCGTCTTGAGCTTCCGCTTCGCCAGGAGCAGCAGGACGATGACGACGACCAGGAGGATGCCGGTCACGATCAGCCACGCCAGCCACTCGGCGACCACGAGCTCGAGCGCCTTGGCGCCGGTGACGAGCCCGAACCCGAGCAGGTAGAGCCCGAGGATCCCGGCGACGGCGAGGAAGGCCACCGCCATCACCCGAGCGGTGACGATCTCGGTGATCTCGAGCTTGGCGAGCTCGATCTCCTTCTTCAGCAGCAGCTGCGTGTTGTCCACGAGCGAGCGGATGACCTCGGGCGCGTCGCGGCCGTCGCTGCCGGCGGTACCGGTCCGGCCCGGTGGGCCCGGTGCTGCCACGTCGGTCCTCCTCGTCGGCGTTCTCGTCGCGGGTCGTCCCGGCACCGTAGGCGACCCTCTCGCGCGCGGCACCGTCCGACCACCGCTCGGAGGTCCACCGTCGGTACCCTGCCGGTGCTGGCGACCTCCAACCCGACGGCCGAGGAGGTGCGAGGTGTCGAGCGGCTCGCTCCGCCCCGACGAGGGGCCTCTCGCGGCACGGCAGGTGACCGTGCCGGCCGCCGACGTGGTCGCTGCGGCCGAGGCCGCGAGCGACGTGCCGCAACCCCCACCGCTCGACGATCGCAAGCTGCGGATCCTGCGCGCGATCGTGACCGAGTACGTCGCCGACGGGGAACCGGTGGGCTCGCGACGCGTGGTCGAGGTCGCACGCCTGGACGTCTCCGCGGCGACGGTCCGCAACGACATGGCCGTCCTCGAGGAGCTCGGCTACATCACCCAGCCGCACACCTCGGCCGGGCGCGTCCCCACCGACCAGGGCTACCGGCGGTTCGTCGACGACCTGGCCGCCAACCCGGCGCTCGACACCCCCAAGCGCGAGCTCATCGGTGAGCTGCTCGGTTCGGCCCGCGACGTGGAGGACCTGCTCGCGCGGACCTCGTCGGTGCTCAGCCAGCTCACCCGTCTGGTGTCGCTGGTGATCGCGCCGGCGGTGGATGCGTCACGCTGCAAGCTCGTGGAGCTCGTCGGCCTGTCCCCGCAGTCGGCGCTGCTGCTGCTGGTCGCCGACACCGGCCGGGTCGACAAACGCACCGTCGACCTGCCCGCCGGCACCACCGAGTCCGACCTCGACCGGGTCCGCACCGTCCTCGGTGAACAGGTGCGTGGCCGGCCGATGGGCGACGTCCACACCGTGCTCGCCGGTCTCGTCGACGGCGCCCCGACCGAGCTGCGCGAGGTGCTGCGGGCCGTGGCGGAGGCGACCGACGTCGGACTCGCCGAGGACACCGTCCACCACGTGGTCGTGGGTGGCCGGGCGTCGTTGGCCGGGGAGCCCGCGCTCGAACGTGACGAGCTGTCGCGCATCCTCGAACTGCTCGAGGAACGCGCGACGTTGGCCCGCATCCTGAACGACACCGAGGGGGACGAACCGCTCGTGCGCATCGGCGGTGAGAACACCGTCGAGGACCTGCGGGGGACCTCGCTGATCGCGCAGCGCTACCGCGTGGTCACCGCCGGCTCGCTCGGCGTGCTCGGACCGACCCGCATGGACTACGCGTCGGTGCTCTCCACGGTCCGCGCCGTCGCCGAGGAGCTCCAACGCTCCCTGGTCGACCTCAGCGGCTGAGCCGACCGGACTCAGCGCTCGCCCGTCGGCCTCGCACGCCCACGACCTTCCGCACCCGCACCCGCACCCGCATCCGCATCCCACCCCGCCACCCGCCCCGAGGCTCCCCGTTGCCCGATCTGTACGAGCTGCTCGGCGTCGCGCGCGACGCGTCGTCCGACGAGATCAAGAAGGCCTACCGCCGCGCTGCGCGCGAACACCACCCCGACGCGGGCGGTGACGAGGAGACCTTCAAGCAGGTCACCCACGCCTACCAGGTCCTGTCCGACCCGGACAAGCGTGTCCGCTACGACCGGTTCGGCGACGACGGCACCCCGTCCACACGGGGAGGCGACCCCTTCGCCGGTTTCGGCAACGCCGGCTTCGGCGGCATCGGTGACGTCATCGACGCCTTCTTCGGCTCCGCCTTCGGCGGCGGCGGCGGTGGTGGCGGCCGACGGGCACCGCGCACCCAGCCCGGCCGCGACGTGCTCGTGCCGACCGAGCTGACCCTCGAGGAGGTCGCGACCGGCATCCAGCGTGAGATCGCGGTCGAGGTCAACGCCTCCTGCGAGACGTGTGGTGGCAGCGGCAGCGCGACCGGCGCGCCACCGGCGGCGTGTGGGCAGTGCGGTGGCGCCGGTCAGGTCCAGAAGGTGGTCCGCACGGCGTTCGGGCAGGTGGCGACGGCCGCGCCCTGCGCCGCGTGCCGGGGGACCGGACGCACCGTGGGCGATCCCTGCACCGGGTGCGGTGGTGACGGACGGACCGTCCAGCGGCGTACCTACACCGTGGACATCCCCGCCGGGGTCGACGAGGGTGACCGGCTCCGGGTCGCCGGAGGCGGGGAGGCCGGTCGCCAGGGAGCCCCGGCCGGTGACCTGTACGTCGAGGTTCGGCTGGCCGAGCACGAGCTGTTCGAACGCGACGGGCGCGACCTGCTCGCGGAGGTCACGGTGCCGGTGACGCAGGCGGCCCTCGGCGGGACCATCGCGGTCCCGA
>CAYSTY010000353.1:0-3030 GCA_964433685.1 uncultured Actinomycetota bacterium
CGCTACTCGCACCGCGACGTGGAGCGCCTGCGCCTGATCAAGACCCTCACCACCGACGAGGGGCTCAACCTCGCCGGTGTCCGCGTCGTGCTGGAGCTCGGCGAGAAGCTCGAGGGGGCGCGCCGCCGTATCGGCGAGCTCGAGGAGATGGTCCGGGTGCTGGCCGACCGGCTCGAGTCGCGTCCGCCGGCCGACCGCTTCGACCTGGTCAAGTCGCCGAGCCGCGAGGTGGAGGTCCACCAGCTGCGGCGTCGGACGGGACAACGAGGCAGCTCACCACGTCCGAACCGGCCCCCGGTCCAGCGTGCGACCCCGATCCCACCGCCCGAGCGCCGCTCCGCGGACGCTTAGTGGGGGTCGTGACAGCGTTCGCTGTCACGGACGTGTCCGAGGGGCGGCGTTCGCAGGTGGCGCGCGTTCGCTCGCGTCGGGCAACCTCGGGGTTCGTCGTCGTCGCTCCTGGAGACCCCCGTGCCCGAGACCCGTCGCGTCGCCATCCTCGGCGGCAACCGCATCCCGTTCGCGCGCTCCAACGGCCCCTACGCGCAGGCGTCCAACCAGGACATGCTCACCGAGACGCTCGACGGGTTGATCGCCCGTTTCGGGCTCCAGGGCCAGCGGCTCGGTGAGGTCGTCGGCGGCGCCGTCCTCAAGCACAGCCGCGACTTCAACCTCACGCGGGAGGCGGTCCTCGGCAGCGCGCTCGACGGCGCCACGCCGGCCTACGACATCCAGCAGGCGTGCGGCACGGGTCTGCAGACCGCCTTCGCCGTCGGTGACAAGATCGCGCTCGGCCGCATCGATGCGGGCATCGCCGCGGGTGTCGACACGACCTCCGACGCCCCGATCGCCGTCAGCGAGGACCTGCGCCGGTTCCTGCTCGGCCTCAACTCGGCCCGGACGCCGCAGGACCGCATCAAGCTGCTCGGCAACTTCCGGCCCGGCATGATCGGCATCGAGGCACCCCGCAACGCCGAGCCGCGCACCGGCCTGTCCATGGGTCAACACATGCAGCGGACCGCCGACGAGTGGGACATCAGCCGCGAGGAGCAGGACGAGATCGCGGTCGCCAGCCACCGCAGCGCCGCGGCGGCGTACGAGCGTGGGTTCTTCGACGACCTCGTCTCGCCCTACCTCGGGCTCGCCCGCGACCAGAACCTGCGGCCGGACTCGAACCTGGAGAAGCTCGCCAAGCTCGGTCCGGCGTTCGCCAACGACGACGGCACCGGCACGCTGACCGCGGCGAACTCGACGCCGCTGTCGGACGGGTCGTCCGCCGTCCTGCTCGCCAGCGAGGACTGGGCCGAGACCCAGGGACTGTCCCCGCTCGCCTACCTCGTCGACCACGAGACCGCCGCCGTCGACTACGTCCACGGTGAGGACGGGCTGCTCACCGCCCCGATCTACGCCGTGCCGCGGATGCTCGACCGCAACGGGCTGAGCCTGCAGGACTTCGACCTGTACGAGATCCACGAGGCGTTCGCCGCCACCGTCCTCGTCACCCTCAAGGCGTGGGAGGACGACGCGTTCTGCAAGGAGCGCCTCGGCCGCGACGGCGCCCTCGGCCCGATCGACCGCGCCAAGCTCAACCCGTACGGCTCGTCGCTCGCGTTCGGGCACCCGTTCGCCGCGACCGGGGGCCGGATCCTCGCCAGCGCCGCCAAGCAGCTCGACGAGCGTGGTGGCGGCCGGGCGCTGATCTCGATCTGCGCCGCCGGCGGCAACGGCGTCGTCGCCATCCTCGAGCGCTGAACCCACCACCACCTCGCCGCCCCCGTCCGAGAGGTCCCCCGTGGCTGACCTGATCCAGCAGATCCTGTCCAACCCCATCGGCAAGCAGGTGACCGAGGCGTTGTCGGTGCCCACCCCGCCCGAGCTGCGCCGCTACCACCCCGGCCAGTCCCTGACCGAGGGGCGCGTCCTGGTCGTCGGTGCCCGCGGCGGCGCCGTCCGCGGTCCGATCGGCGACGTGCTCGCGCGTGCCGGTGTCGAGGTCGCGACCGAGCTCATGGACGTGGTCGCCGAACCGGCGGCCGACGCGACGCCGGAGCGGTTCGCCGGCGTCGTCATGGATGCGACCGGGATCGAGCACAGCGCCGATCTCGGCCAGCTCCACGACCTGCTCCACCCGGTGCTCCGGCGCATCCTGCCGTCGGGACGCATCGTCGTGGTCGGCCGGCCCCCCGAGGCGGCGACCGAACCCCGCGCCCGGGCCGCGCAGCGCGCCCTCGAGGGCTTCGTGCGCTCCCTCGGGAAGGAGGCCCGCGCCGGGACCACCGCCCAGCTCCTGCAGGTCGAGGCCGGCGCGGAGAACGACCTCGAGGCGGCCATCCGGTTCCTGCTGTCGGCCCGGTCGGCGTACGTGTCCGGTCAGGTGCTCCGCGTCGGCGTCGCGCCTCCCGGTGCGACCACCAGCGTCGAGGACTGGGACGTGCCGTTGCGCGGCCAGGTCGCGCTCGTGACCGGCGCGTCCCGTGGCATCGGCGCCGCCATCGCCGAGGTGCTGGCACGCGACGGTGCGCACGTGATCTGCCTCGACGTCCCCGCGCAGGGCGACGCCCTCGCGAAGGTCGCCAACCGCATCGGCGGGACCACCCTCCAGCTCGACATCACCGGCGAGGACGCCCCGACGCGGCTGGTCGAGCACCTCACCGACCGGCACGGCGGCGTCGACGTCGTCGTGCACAACGCCGGCATCACCCGCGACAAGACCCTGGCGAACATGGACCGCGGCTGGTGGGACGCGGTCATCGCGGTGAACCTCACCTCGCAGGAGCGCATCGACGACGCCCTGCTGTCCGGTGACGTCCTCAACGAGGGCGGCCGCATCGTGTGCGTGTCGTCGATGGCCGGCATCGCCGGCGGCAAGGGCCAGACCAACTACGCCGCCTCGAAGGCCGGCGTGATCGGTCACGTCGACGCGCTCGCGCCCGCGCTGGCCGAACGCAAGGGGGCGATCAACGCGGTCGCCCCGGGGTTCATCGAGACCGACATGACCGCCGCCATGCCGCTCGTCCCCCGCGAGTTCGG
>CAYSTY010000354.1:0-3026 GCA_964433685.1 uncultured Actinomycetota bacterium
CGGCGGTGGCGACCTGGTAGAGCAGCGGCTGGAAGGTGTGGTGGTTGCGCTTGTCCACCAGGGTGACGTCGAGCCGGTCGGCGACGTCGCTCCGGGCCAGCGCCCGCGCGGCGTTGAGACCGCCGAAGCCGCCCCCGATGACCACCACCCGGTGGGTGCGACGTGTGGTCGGACCCGGGTCGTTGCCGAGGTCGGCGGGCGTCGACACGGCCGCATCGGCCCCGATCGACGGTGCCGCGGCGGCGTCGGAGCTCGCCGCGCCGTCCGGTGCCACGGAGGCGTCCGGCGGGTCGTCGGGCGTGGTGGGTTCGGGCGTGGTGGGTTCGGCGCTCACGGAGCTTCCTGGCGTCGACGTGCCGGATGAGGGTGCCGCTCGTGAAGACGTTCACGAGCCTCGCGGTGGGCGTCAACCGTCGTTCGGACGCCGAGGTGACGCGAGGTCGGGGCGGAGGTGCGACGATGGCGGCCGACCGAGAGGGACGGACCGTTGACCACGCCGCACGAACCGTCGGCGCCGCCGAGTGTGCCGCCGCCACCGCCGCCGCCCCCGTCCGGGCGACCGGCCGACCGCGGGCCCGATCCGGACGCGGGCGACCTCGAGGTGGCGGGTCCCGCGACGGCGCGCCCCGACGACGTGCCCGACCTCGACGACCGCGATCGCGAGCTCGACCGGCGCGTGGTGACCGTCTGGCGGGTCAGCGCGGCCCTCGGCCTCGGGCTCCCGAGCCTGGTCGCCAGCGTCGTGGCCATCGCGGCCGCTGGCCCGCGGTGGGGGCTGCCGGTGGCGGTGGTGCTCGCGGCCGCGGTGACGGCCTTCGTGGTGTGGTACCCGCGGGCCCGTTACGACCGCTGGCGCTGGCGCCTGACCGACCTGGCCATCGAGCTCGAGCACGGGGTCGTCATCCGCCAGGCCGAGGCGCTGCCCTACTTCCGCATCCAGCAGATCGACGTCAACCAGGGCCCGATCGACCGTCTGCTCGGCTTGGCGTCGCTGCAGGTCACCTCGGCGTCGGCGTCGGGCAGCGTCGCCCTGCCGGGCATCTCCGCCGACAACGCACCGGGGGTGCGTCGCGCGCTGCTCGCCCGTGCCGCCGCCGCGGTCGGTGAGCAGGACGCCGGGGTCCGCGATGCCGTCTGACGGCGCGGCGTCCCCGCCGCCGCCACCGCCACCGCCCGGCGCCTCCGACGGGCCGCCCGGAGCCGGTGGACCTCCCGGAGCCGGTGGACCTCCCGGAGCCGGTGGCCCTCCCGGAGCCGGTGGCTCACCCGGTCCGGGGGCGGGGGCGGACGACCGCTTCGCCGCGCCCCGGGCGTTGCACCCCGCGTCGATCGTCCTCGGGATCCCGATCCGTCAGATGATCCAGGGCTTCGTCGTCCCGGTCGTCATCGGCGCCAGCGCCGCCCCCGGGATCATCGGCGTGGTCATCGTGGTGGGGGTGCTGCTGGTCGCCACCCTCGTGTTCCGGGTGCTCGCCTGGCAACGGTTCCGCTTCAGCTTCGACGGCGAGGTGCTGCGCGTCGACGAGGGCGTGATCTCCCGCAACCACCGGGCGCTCGACGTGGCCCGCATCCAACAGGTCGAGGTGGACCGCTCCCTCGCGGCACGCGTGCTCGGCCTCGCGACCCTCAAGGTGGAGACCGCCGGCGCCGGTGGCGAGCCCGAGGTCGAGCTGCGCGTCATCCCCGAGGCCGACGCCCAGGCGTTGCGCGACGCGGTCCGCGCCAGCAAGGCCGCCCTGCGCGGCGCCGGGCGCAGCGACCGGCGCGGCGAGCCCGGCGCCGGCGCGGTCGGCACCGGGGAGGACGTCTCCGGCCCGGCCGATGGCGACCTCGGACCCGACGCCGCGTCCGTCGACCGGGAGGTGGTCTCGGTCGGCCTCAAGCGGGTGCTGCTCGGGTCGGTGACCGGTAGCCGGCTGCTGGTGCTCCCGGCCGTGCTGGCGGCTTCGCTGCAGTTCGTCGGCGAGGCGACCGAGATCGGGGGCGGCGAACTCGACCCCGAGGCCGTGGCGCGCCGCCTCCTCGCCCTCGGGGTCGTCACCCTCGTCGCGCTGCTGATCCCCGCGTCGCTGGTGGTCGCCGGTGTCGCCGGGGTCCTGCGCGACTTCGGCTGGACGATGCACCGCCGCGACGACGACCTGCACGTCACACGTGGCCTGCTCGCGACCCGCGAGTCGGTCGTACCGCTCGCCCGCGTGCAGCTCGTCGAGGTGCAGCGCAACTGGATCCGGCGTGCGCTCGGGTTCGCGACCATCCGGGTCCACTCCGCCGGCGGTAGCGGCGACGACAGCCGCGTGACCGTCCCGCTGGTCCGCGACGACGAGGTCGATGGTCTCGTCCGCGAGCTGCTGCCCGGCGTCGACGGGGTCCCCGAGCTGACCGCCCACCCGCGCAACGCGGCGCGTCGGGCGGTGTTCCGCTGGGTGCGGTCGGCGCTGGTCCCGGCGATCGCGTTGGTCGCCGTCCCGTTCGTCCCGATGCAGCTGAAGGTGGTCGGCGCGGTGCTGCCGATCATCGGTGCGGTGCTCGGGCTGGTCGAGTACCGCCAGCTCGCCCACGGCCGCACCGACCGGGTGCTGGCCAGCCGCAGCGGGGCGCTGTCGGTCACCACCGGCGTGGCCCCGCTGGTCAAGCTGCAGGGCGTGACCGAACGCGCCAGCTGGTTCCAGCGCCGGCTCGGGCTCGCGACGCTCACCGCGCACGTGGCCGGGCCCGGCGGCGACCTGTCGGTGCTCGACCTCGGCGCGGGTCGTGCCACGCAGCTGCGCCGCGAGCTCACCGTCGCCGCGGCCGACCCGGTCGTGCCCGACGAGCTGCGCGACGCAGCGGAGGCCGGGATGGTCACCGCCCCCGACCGCTGACCACCACCTCGCCACAGCCGTGACGAGGTCGCGGGAGCGGCGCACGGTCGCGGCAGGTGCGCAGCCGCGGCGACCTGGCGCGACGGTGACACGCTGGCGCGACACGATCGGGGCCGCGGCGCGGGGTCAGGCGGTGGCGAGACCGGCGGCGCGGAGGGCGACGCG
>CAYSTY010000355.1:0-3008 GCA_964433685.1 uncultured Actinomycetota bacterium
GACAAGCGCAACCACCACACCTTCCAGCCGCTGCTCTACCAGGTCGCCACCGCCGGTCTGCAGGCCCACGACGTCGGCATGACCCTGCGTTCGATCCGTGGCGTGCGGCGCGTCGGCCCGGACGGCCGCCCGACGACCCAGATCCGGCTCGGCGAGGTCACGGCGGTCGACGACGAGGCGGTCGTCCTCGCCGACGGGGCCCGCCTGCCCTACGACCAGGTGATCGTCGCCGCCGGCGGCATCACCAACGACCTCGGCATCCCGGGCGTCGCCGAGCACGCCTTCGGTCTCAAGTCCATCCCCGAGGCGACCCAGCTGCGCAACCACCTGCTGCGCCGCTTCGAGGCGGCCTCCTCCGACCCGGCCCACCTCGAGGACGGCACGCTCACCTTCGTGATCGCGGGTGGTGGCCCGACGGGGGTGGAGATCGCCGGCGCCCTGGCCGAGCTCGTCGACCAGGTGCTGAAGGAGGACCACCCGACGTTGGACGCCTCGCGGGTGCGGATCGTGCTGCTCGAGCTCACCGACCGGCTGCTGCCGGGGTTCAGCGACGCCTCCCACCGGGTCGCGGTCGACCGCCTCGAACGTCGCGGCGTCGAGGTCCGACTCGAGACCGGCGCCGACGACGTCACCCCCGACCAGGTCACCCTCACCGACGGCGAGGTGCTGCCGGCCCGCACCCTCATCTGGGCGACCGGCATCGCCGGGGTGCCGCTCGGCAGCAAGCTCGGGGTCGAACCCGGCCGCGCCGGCCGCATCTCCGTCGACGAGCGGATGCACGCCCTCGACGGGGACGGCCGTCCGGTGCGTGACGGCCGCGTGTTCGTGATCGGCGACCTCGCCGGTTCGATCGGCGGCGGTGACGCGCTGCCCCAGGTCGCCCCGGTCGCGATCCAGCAGGGCCGGTTCGTCGCCGACCTCATCGCGGCGCAGGTCGCCGGCGAACCCGAACCCGGCGCGTTCCGCTACCGCGACAAGGGCAAGATGGCGACCATCGGCCGCACCGATGCCGTGGTCGAGCTGCCCTTCAAGGTCCGTTTCCACGGGTTCGTGGCCTGGATCGCGTGGTTGGTGCTCCACCTGCTGTGGCTCGTGGGGTTCCGCAACCGCGTCTCGGTCCTGATGTCCTGGGCGTGGAACTACCTCACCTACGACCACGCCGCCCGGCTGCTGATCGACCAGCGCGAGGCCGAGGAGGCCGACACCTCCAAGGGCCGGGTCCGACGCTCCTGGGCCGACCGCCAGGACGACGCCCCGCCCCCGCACGGCAACGCCGGCGCCACCTGACCACGCCGCGCGACGCCACCTCGCCACCTCGCGTGCGTCGCGTTCGGATACTGGGTCGTCCACGGGCGGTGGGTCATCCGTGGGTCAGGTACGGCCCGTCAGTGACCCACCGCCCGTCAGTGACCCACCGCCCGTCAGTGACCCACCGCCGGCCGGGCGGCACACCTCGGGACGGCGGCGAGGTGGCGCGTCGCTAGCCTCGCCGACCTCCCATCCCTCGCCCCCGCCGCACGGACGTCGACGATCGCTGACGACCTGACCCCGGACCAGGCCGCCGCGCTCGGCGGGCTGGTCGACGTGTACCCGGAGGCGCGCGAGCTCGGTGAACGGTTCGCCGCCGCCGGCCGCGAGCTCTACCTCGTCGGTGGGACCGTCCGCGACACCCTCCTCGCGGGCGGCGACGTCGCGGAGCTCACCGAGGTGGACCTCGACTTCGCCACCTCGGCCACCCCGGAGGAGACCGAACGCATCGTGCGTCCCTGGGCCACCGCGGTGTGGCTCACCGGCGCGGAGTTCGGGACCGTCAGCTGTCAGCGCGAGCACCCGCCCGGCAGCGGACCGGACGGTTCCGACCTGCCGACGCGCCGGATCGAGATCACCACCTTCCGGGCCGACACCTACGAGCCCGGGTCGCGTCACCCCGAGGTGGCCTACGGCGAGTCCATCGAGGACGACCTCGCCCGTCGCGACCTGACCGTCAACGCGATGGCGGTCGCCGTGCCCGCCTTCCGCTTCGTCGACCCGTTCGGGGGGCTGCAGGACCTGCGCGCCCGGGTGCTGCGCACACCGATCGACCCCACCACCTCGTTCGGGGACGATCCGCTGCGGATGGTGCGCCTGGCCCGCTTCACCGCCGTCCTCGACGCCGAAGCCGACGAGGCAGCGGTCGCGGCGGCGACGGCGATGGCCGACGAGCTGGCGACGGTGTCGGCCGAGCGGATCCGCGACGAGCTGGTCAAGCTCGTCGCCGGGGTCGCGCCGCGTCGGGGGCTCGAGCTGCTGCTGAGCACCGGGCTGTCGCAGCACGTCCTGCCCGAGCTCGACGGGCTGCGGGCCTGCTACGACCCCCAGCACCGTCACAAGGACGTGTGGCTGCACACGCTGGCCGTCCTCGAGCAGGCGATCGACCTCGAACACCGCCTGCCCGACGGCGGGCCGGACGTGGTCCTGCGGCTGGCCGCGCTGCTGCACGACGTCGGCAAGCCCGACACCAAGCAGATGCACCGCGACGGCACCGTCAGCTTCCACCACCACGACGTGGTCGGGGCCCGGATGACCCGCCACCGGATGCGGGAGCTGCGCTTCGACAAGGAGACCACCCGCGCCGTCAGCGAGCTGGTCCGCCTCCACCTGCGCTTCCACACCTTCGCCAGCGGCTGGACCGACGCCGCCGTGCGCCGTTACGTCCGCGACGCCGGCGACCTGCTCGACCGGCTCAACGCCCTGACGCGGGCGGACGTCACCACCGGCAACGCCCGCAAGGCCGCCCGCATCCAGCGCAACGTCGACGAGCTCGAGCACCGCATCGCCGAGCTGCGCGAGCAGGAGGAGCTCGACGCGTTCCGGCCACCGATCGACGGCAACGCCATCATGAGCCACCTCGGCATCCGACCCGGCCCCGTGGTCGGGCAGGCGTGGCAGCACCTCTTGGACCTGCGGATCGAGGAGGGGCCGATGGACGAAGCCGCCGCCTTCGCCGCCCTCGACGCGTGGTGGGCCGA
>CAYSTY010000356.1:0-2992 GCA_964433685.1 uncultured Actinomycetota bacterium
CGACGCGGTCGCGGAGGGTGGCCGAGAACCCGAGGACCGCCGTCAGCGGGGTGCGCAGCTCGTGGGAGACCGCCTGCAGGAAGACCTTGCGCAGCGCGTCGACCCGCCGCAGCTCCGCCGCTGCGGCACGTTCGAGGTCCAGGGCGGTCGCCACCGCCCGTTCCTGCTGGCGTTGCGCGGTCACGTCGCGGACCGTGCCGACGACCGCTTCGAGCCGGCCGGCGACGTCCCGCATGGTCGCCTCACGGAACTGCAGCTCGCGCACCGTGCCGTCCGGGTGCTGCCAGGTGCCGTCGAGCGGCCACGGGACGGGCTCGCCCTGGCGCGAACGCACCAGCGCGTCGGCGGCGGCGGCGTCGAGCCGACGCCACAGCGGGGACGGATCGACCAGCAGCTCGTCGAAGCTGGCCCCGATCAGCTCCTCGAGGCACGGGTTGACGTAGTCGACGCGCAGCTCCGGCACGAACGAGAACCGGTACAGGCCGAGGTCGCTGTCCTCGGCGAGGGCGGTGAAGGTGGTCGCGTACCGGCGCAGCTCGTGCTCGAGGCGTTTGCGTCGGGCGATGTCCCGGCCGACGCCGACCAGACCCCGGACCTCACCGTCGACCACCAACGCGCCCCAGCTGATGCCGACCCGGACCGCCCCACCGTCGCCTGCCGCCAGCACCATCTCGAGGTGGTGGTGGACACCTTCCGCGGCGGCTTGGAGGTCCGCGACGGCCGCGTACGCACGGTCCGCCGGGAACAGCTCGGCCGCCGGTCGGCCGAGCAGCGTCGCCGCGGACCGTCCGGTGAGTTCCTCGGCCGCCGGGTTGAAGCCGGCGACGCACCGCTGCTCGTCGAGCACGATCGTCGCCAGCGGCGAGCTGGTGACCACCGCCGCCGCCAGCTGCGCGTCCACCGTCAGCGCGTGACGTCGTGCTCGCCGGGGGCGGGCTGGCCGAAGAACGGGATGCGTTCGAAGTCGAGGTCGTAGCGCTCGATGGCGGCCGGCAACACCTTCTCCTCGAGGGTGCCCGCCTTCACCAGCTCGGCCAGGACGCAGTAGGTGATCGCCGTGGCGTCGATGCGGTGGTAGCGCCGCAGCGCGTCCCGGGTGTCCGAGCGACCGAAGCCGTCGGTCCCGAGCACCGCGAACGGACCGGGGACCCAGTCGGCGATCTGGAACGGCGTCGCGCGCATCCAGTCGGACACCGCGACGTAGGGACCGTCGGTGTCCTCCAGGATCCGGGTCACCATCGGGACCTTCGGGTCCGCGTCGGGGTTGGTCCGGTTCCACGACTCGACGGCGAACCCGTCACGCAGCAGCCGGTTCCAACCCGGTGCCGACCACACGTCGGCGCGCACGTCCCAGTCCTCGGCGAGCAGCTCCTGGGCCGCCAGCGCCTGGGTCATGATCGTCCCCGACGAGAGGATGTGGGCCGGGTGCTCGCCGCGTTCGCCCTCGGCGTAGCGGTAGAGCCCGTCGATGATCTGCTGGTCGGTGACGTGCTCGGGCATGGCCGGCTGCACGACCGGCTCGTTGTAGACGGTGAGGTAGTAGATGACGTCCTCGCCGCCTTCGACCACGTCGTCGGAGTACATCCGGCGCAGGCCGTCCTCGACCAGCACCGCCAGCTCGTAGGCGAACGAGGGGTCGTAGGCCTCGATCGCCGGGTTCGACTGGGCGATCAGCAGCGAGTGCCGGTCCTGGTGCTGCAGGCCCTCACCGTTGAGGGTGGTCCCACCCGCGGTCGCACCGATCAGGAACCCACGGGCGCGCTGGTCGGCCGCGCTCCAGATGGAGTCGCCGGTGCGCTGGAACCCGAACATCGAGTAGAAGACGTAGAGCGGGATCATCGGTTCGCCGTGGGTGGCGTAGCTGGTCCCCGCGGCGGCGAAGGTGCCGACCGAGCCGGCCTCGGTGATGCCCTCGTGGATGATCTGGCCGTCGGTGGCCTGCTTGTAGGTCAGCAGCAGGTCCTGGTCGACGGGTTCGTAGGTCTGCCCGTGACGGTCGTAGATCTTGGCCGTCGGGAACCACGAGTCCATCCCGAAGGTCCGGGCCTCGTCGGGGATGATCGGCACGATCCGGGGACCGATGCCGTCCTTCTGGCGCAGCAGGTCCTTGAACAGGCGCACCAGCGCCATCGTCGTGGCGACCTCCTGGTTGCCCGACCCCTTCTTGAGGGCGCCGTACACGTCGTGGTCGGGCAGGGTGGGCATCGTGAACACGGTGCGACGCTGCGGGATGCTGCCGCCGAGCTCCTCGCGCCGTTCCAGCATGTAGCGCGCCTCGTCGGAGTCCTCACCCGGGTGGATGTAGGGCGGCAGGTCCCCCTCGAGCTCCTCGTCGGAGACCTCGAGCTGGAGCCGGTCGCGGAAGCTCTTGAGCGCGTCCGAGGACAGCTTCTTCATCTGGTGGACGGCGTTGCGGGCCTCGAAGTCGGGGCCGAGCGTCCAGCCCTTGACGGTCTGGGCGAGGATCACCGTCGGTGCGCCGTGGGCCTCGGTGGCGGCGCGGTAGGCGGCGTACAGCTTGCGGTAGTCGTGCCCACCGCGGGTCAGCCGGGCGATGTCGTCGTCGGTGATGGACTCGGCCAGCTTCGCCAGCTTCGGGTCGGCCCCGAAGAAGTGCTCGCGGACGTACGCGGAGCCCTTGGTGGTGTAGGTCTGCATCTGTCCGTCGGGGACCTCGTTCATCCGGTTGACGAGCGCCCCGTCGACGTCGCGGGCGAGCAGGTCGTCCCACTGACGTCCCCACACCACCTTGACCACGTTCCAGCCCGCCCCGCGGAAGACCCCCTCGAGCTCCTGGATGATCTTGCCGTTGCCGCGCACCGGCCCGTCGAGCTGCTGCAGGTTGCAGTTGATGACGAAGGTGAGGTTGTCCAGGCCCTCGCGCGAGGCGACCGAGAGCGCGCCGAGCGACTCCGGTTCGGCGGTCTCACCGTCCCCACCGAAGAACCACACGTGCTGGTCCGAGGTGTCCTTGATGCCGCGGTGGTGCAGG
>CAYSTY010000357.1:0-2987 GCA_964433685.1 uncultured Actinomycetota bacterium
CCTGCTCGGGGGTGCAGGGTTCGTCCGACAGCCGCGGCGTGACATCGGCGGGGTTCGGGAAGCGCACCCCGTCGGGCCGCACCTCGATGCTGACCGTGGCGTCGTCGATCGCGTAGCCCCACATCACCTCGCCGTCGGGGACCTCGGCGACCTGCTCGTGCTGGATGACGTCGTTGTGGCCGTTGTGGTGCGGCGTGACGGTGGACCAGGCCACGTCCACGCCGAGGTCGTCGAGGTAGGGCACGAGCTGTTCGGCGCGGACCGGCTCACCGAGGGCGCAGTGCAGCCCGCCGAGGATCTCGCCCGGTTCGAACACCTCCGCTGCCGTGACGTAGGGCTCTCCGACCGGGGTGGCCACGAAGAACCGGATCACGACCTCGCCGTCGTAGACGTCGGGATCGATCCGAACGCGGTAGGGCACGCTCCCTTCAGGGTCGGGAAGCGAGATCCCCGGCCGGTCCTGCCATGGGACGAACTGCTCAGGATTCTCGCCGAGGAAGGCCTCCACGCGGCCCACGAGGGAGGGGCTCGCGTGCCACCGCTCGACCGCCACCTCGATACCGAACTCGGCGAGCTCAGCCGAGAGCGCCTCGCCGTCGAGGTCCTCGTCGAACACGTCGAGCTCGATGACACCGCCCTCGAGCTCGCGGATCGCGAAGGCGCCGGAGCCTGGGTCCCGGACGAGACCGGGAGCGATCGCGAGGGCCAGAGCGACAGCTGCGACCCCGACGCTGGCGAAGGCCAGGCGGGTACGCCGAGGACGGGGGGCGGTGCGTGCCACCTCGCTGCGCTGGCGGTCCTCGACGACGTCGGTGAGCTCGGCGAGGAGGCGGGTCTCGAAGGGGGGCAGCTCGTCGGTCGGCGTCACAGCGGGACCTCCTCGGTGGCGGGGCGAGCGAACGTGGTCGGCGGCGCGGGTGGCGGAGGCGTTCGGGGTGGGCCGGGATCGGCGGTGTCCAGCGCGTCCCCGAGCTCGCGGCGGAGCTTGGCGCGTGCGCGGCTGAGGCGGACGCGCACCGCCGCGGGGCTGATGCGTAGTGCGACGCCGACCTCGGCCGCCGTCAAACCGTCGCGGGAGACCAGCTCGAACACCGCGCGTTCACCCCGTGGGAGGCGGGCGACGGCGCGGCGGACCTCCTCGGCGAGCCGTTCGGCGTCGATGCGTGCCTCGAGCCGGGCGACGTCGTCCGCTTCGAGCAGGCGCTGCCCCGCCACCCGGACGGCGACACCGCGTTGCCGCCAGCTGCCTCGACGTTGCATCCGCAGCTGGTTGGCCGCGACCCCGAACAGCCACCCGATCGGCTCACCCCGTGCGGGGTCGTAACGGTGCGCGGACTCGATGACGGCGAGGAACACCGCGGCCACGAGGTCGGCGACCTCCTCCGGACCGTCGCACCTTCGGACCGCGAACCCGGTGACGCGGTCCACGTGCCGGCGGTAGAAGACCTCGAAGGCGGCGGGGTCGCGGTCGAGCCGCGCGAGCAGCTCACGGTCGTCGGCGCCCGGGCCGGTCCTGCCACCGGGCTGGTGATCGGTCACGGTGCTCCACTGCGTCGGCGTCGCCAGGTGGTTGCCGCCCGCGCTCGGAACGTTACGTCCCGTCCGGCCTTCGCCGTGGCCCGCCGCCCGATGGACGATCCATCTCGACCTCGCCGGCCGCAGGGGCTCAGTTGCCCGGTGGGGTCCGCTGCAACCAGGTGTAGAAGGCTTCGATGTCCCCCGCCAGCGAGTAGACCGCTTCGTCGACGGTGTCGAACTGGGTCGCGGTCGCGTCGAGCGCCGCCAGCAGGGCGCTCGAGCCGTAGGAGGTCGAAGCGTCCGGGATGATGTCGGGCAGACGTGGATCGAAGTCGACGTAGGCGACCCCGCCCGTGACGCTCACGCCGAGCAGGTCCATCCTGCCCCACCGTTGCCGACTACGACGCACAGCACGTCTCCGGGGTTCCACTCGACGGCACTCGAAGGGCTCGCTGGCGAACCGCTCAGGTCGGACTCCGCCGAGCTGCCGGTGCTGCTGGGCGTCGATCGCGTCCGGGAGTCGCTGCTCGAGGACGCATACGACCGAGCCGTGGACGCCTGCGACTTCTCTCAGCAGCCCGACGAGGCCGACGACGGTCGGGTTCAGGACTCCATCACGGCCTGACGGAGGTAGCGGTTGCGTGCCTCGATCAGCTTCACGAGTCGACGGCGGAGCACGAGCCCTTCTGCCGCCCTGCCGAGGACCCCGAACGGCGCCTCGAAGAAGACCGTGTCCGTCATCGCTGTCCCGGCTCCACTGCGTTCGAACCGGTGGGTGTGTCGGAACGAGGCGAACGGACCCGCGACCTGCTCATCGACGAACCTGTGCGGCCGCTCGAACTCGACGACCCTGACCGTCATCGTCCACGGGACGCCGAAGTGGCGAGCCCGCCACGTGACCTCGTCCCCGAGGGCGAGGATCCCACGCGTGCGACCCCCGATGGCGCGCTCGCGAGAGCGTGCCATCGACGCTACGTGGGACTCGACGTCGAGCGAGAGGTCGAAGACGCGCTCGACGGGCGCAGCGATGTCGGTGACCAGGGTGAAGCGCTCGACCACATCAGCCCTCACCGCTTCGGGATGTTCAGAAGCTACGCGACGTGTGCGTCTCCGAGACAGCCGACGACCCGGAGATCCCGGGGCGTTGCCCACACGTTCCGACGTCGGTGAGACGCTACGATATCATGAGATACCACCGACGTAGGAGTCCGGCGTGACCGACGTGCTGATCCGCGACGTTCCCGACGACGTCGTCTCCGCGATCGAGGCGAAGGCCAAGCGTCTCGGTCTGTCCCGGACCGAGTACCTCCGCCGGCAGATGCTGCGTGTCGCGTCGACTTCCGACGAGCCCGTCAGCGTCGAGTCGTTCCGTCAGTTCGCCCGGACCTTCGCCGACCTCGCTGACCCCGAGGTCATGCGCGGGGCGTGGGAGTGACCGACTGGCTCATCGACAAGTCCGCCCTGGTCCG
>CAYSTY010000358.1:0-2971 GCA_964433685.1 uncultured Actinomycetota bacterium
CCGGCCATGAGCCGGATGGTGGTCGCCAGCGACGAGGGCCCGGACACCACCTGCACGAGGGCCGACACGACGTCGAGGTCGAGGGACCGCGGGTAGACCTGGCCGACGTTGTCGAGCCGTGCCGGGACCTCCAGGTGGGCCGCGATCCGGTCCTCGAGCTCGTCGAGGGTGGCCTGTTCACCGCCGAGGAGGTCGAGCGCGTCCTGCTGGGTCCCGACCGGGCCCTTGAGGCCCCGCAGCGGGTAACGCGCGATGAGGTCCTCGAGCCGCAGCAACGCCTGTCGCAGCTCCTCCCCCGCGTTCGCGAACCGTTTGCCGAGCGTGGTCGCCTGCGCCGGGACGTTGTGGCTGCGGCCGGTCATCACCGTCGCGGTGTGTTCCGCGGCCCGGTCGGCGAGGAGGGCGAGCGCCGCCACGACCCGGTCGCGCACGAGCCGCAGCGCCCGGTGGATCTGGAGCTGTTCGACGTTCTCGGTCAGGTCCCGGCTGGTCATCCCCTTGTGGACCTGCTCGTGCCCGGCGAGCGCGTTGAACTCCTCGATCCTGGCCTTCACGTCGTGCCGGGTCGTGCGCTCCCGCGCCGCGATGGACGCGAGGTCGACCTGGTCCACCACCCGCTCGTAGTCGGCGATGACACCGTCGGGCACGTGCACCCCGAGTTCGGCCTGGGCCCGCAGCACGGCGAGCCACAGCTGGCGTTCGAGGACCACCTTGCCCTGGGGCGACCAGATGGCGGCCATCTCCTCGGAGGCGTAGCGGCTGGCGAGGACGTTGGGGATCACGGGAGGGCCTCGGGTGCGGCGTAGGGGCGGACGGACATCGAAGCACGCCCGGGCGACCGGCCGACAGCCGGCCGCGACCGCCAGCGGCGATCGCAACCCCCCGGTCGGGCGGCCACGGCCACGCACGGGGACCTGCCCGGGCGGCGGGTCGGCGCACGCCCGGTCGACCTCCTCGGACGGGAGGCTGCAGACACCTCGTCGACGGAGCCCCCCGTGACCGACTCACCAGCCCGCACCGACCAGCGCGGCGTCGACCCGAGCGGCCGGGAACGGTGGCTGGCACTCGCGGTGTTCATCGGGGTGGCGTTCGCGGCGGGGATGGTCGGCAACCTGCTCCAGGGCGACGACGTCGGGCCGCGCTACCTCGCGCTCGACCGGCCGGCGTGGGCGCCGCCGCAGGACGCGTTCGGGATCGTGTGGCCGATCCTGTACCTGTTCATCGGTGTCGCCGGGTGGCGGACCTGGCAGGCCGCGGGCGCGTGGCGGGCCGCCCGTCCCGCGCTGCTGCTGTGGGCGCTGCAGTTGGCCGTCAACTCGAGCTGGACCGGCGTCTTCTTCGGCCTGAGCGCCTTCACCCCCGCCATCGCGGTGATCGTCGTGCTCGACCTGCTGGTGCTGGCGACCATCGCCTCGTTCGCCCGGCACGACCGACTCGCCGCGGCGCTGCTCGTCCCGTACCTGCTGTGGATCCTCTACGCGACGGCGCTCAACATCGCCATCGCGGTGCTCAACTGACCCCGTCGGGGACCGGGCGCGCCACCACCGGGTTCTCGAGCACCCCGACCCCCTCGACCTCGACGCGGACCTTCTGGCCGTCGGTCAGCGGTCCGACCCCGGCGGGGGTACCGGTCAGCACCACGTCGCTCGGCAGCAGGGTGGTCACGTGGCTGATCTCGCTGACCAGCTCGGCGACGTCCCACACCAGGTCCGCCGTGGTGCCGTCCTGACGGACCTCACCGTCGACGCTGCAACGGATGCGCAGGTCGGACGGGTCGAGGTCGGTGGCGATGGCCGGCCCGAGCGGACAGAACGTGTCGAAGCCCTTGGCGCGGAACCACTGGTCCTCGCGGCGTTGGAGGTCGCGCGCCGTCACGTCGTTGGCCGCGGTGTAGCCGAGGATCCCAGCACGGGCCTGTTCGGGCGTGACCCGTTGCAGCAGCGCGCCGACCACCACCGCCAGCTCGGCCTCGTGGTGGACCTCGCTGCTCAGGTCGACCGGCAGGCGGATGGGCTCGCCCGGCCCGATGACCGCCGACGAGGGCTTGAGGAAGAACAGCGGCTCGTCCGGGATCTGGCTGCCGAGCTCGGCGGCGTGGTCGCGGTAGTTGCGACCCACGCACACGACCTTGGTGGGGATCACCGGGGCGAGCAGCACCATGCCCTGCACCGGTACCCGCTCACCGGTGGGCCGGTTGGCGGCGAACGGGTGCGGTTCGATGACCGCGACCTCGTCGCCCTCGAGGACGCCGTAGCGGGGGCCCTCGTCGGTGGCGAAGCGGACGTAGCGGGTCATCCGGTGCCTCCCGGTAGCAGGTGCGGTCCCGCCCGGCCGAGGCGGAGGATGGCGTGGGTGTAGGCGTCCGAGAGCGCCAGCCACGACGCTTCGACCACGTTCGCGTGGACCCCGACGGTGTCCCACTTGGTGGTCCCGTCGGTGGCGGTGACCAGCACGCGGGTCACCGCGTCGGTGCCGACCGCGTCGGTTCGGTCGTCCCCGGCGGCGACGGCCTCGAGGATGCGGACCTTGTAATCGGCGAGGTGGACCCGGTCGAGGTGCGGCCAGGTGCCGTTCACGGCGTTGCGGAAGGCGTGGTCCAGCGCGTCGACCGGGCCGTTGCCCTCGCCCGCGCCGAGGCGGCGGGTGCCACCCACCTCGACGGCGAGGATGGCCTCCGCTGGTCCATCGGCGGTGGTCGGCTCCTGCAACCCGCCGGCGACGCTCACCCGGTAGTGCAGCGAGCGGAAGGGTTCGTCCTCGTCGCTCAGCAGGCCGGCGACGCGCCGGAGCAGCAGACCGAACGAGGCGTCCGCGGCCTCGTAGGTCCACCCGAGCGCTTCGCGTCGCTTGACCTCGGCCAGGACGGTACGGGCCTGGTCGTCGGTGACCTGGACCCCGAGCTCGCGCGCCTTGAGCACGATGTTGCTGCGGCCCGCGAGCTCGCTGACCACCAGACGTTGGCGGTTGCCGA
>CAYSTY010000359.1:0-2969 GCA_964433685.1 uncultured Actinomycetota bacterium
CCCTGCGCACGCAACGCGGCGAGGTGGTCGAGCATCCCCTGCAGCACCTCGGGCGGGTGGCCCTCCCAGTCGGTCACCTCACCGACGACCCGGACGGGGTCGCGGGTCCGGAACGAACGCGTGACGTTGCCGGGGAAGCGCTTGTCGGTGACGTTCGGGTCGTCCTCGAAGGGCCCGGTGGGTTCGACCACGTAGATGCGTCCCCGCCGTTCGGCGTCGGTCAGCGCCGCGGCCAGCTCGGCGCCCCAGATGGCCGGCTCGAGGAGCGCAGCGAAGTAGAGGTGACGCGCGGTCCGCCCCGCGTGGTAGTTCGAGGGGTGGCCGGCAACGAGCTCGTCACCCACCTCGAGGTCCGCCGTGGTGCCGTGGAAGAAGGGGCCGACGACGTGGTCGCAGCGGTCGAAGGTGACCGGGACGCGGTCGGTGTCGGCGTCCACCGGGAGCTCGGTGAGGAACTCGCCCGCCTTGCGCCGCACGGTCTTCGAGCGGTGGCCGGCCTGGGTCTCGAACAGCTCCTGCAGCACCGCCGCGCCGACGTGGCCGCGCGCGTGGAAGTCGAGCAAGGCGCGCATGCCGTTGACCGACACGATCCAGTCGACCTCGGTCGTGGCCAGCCGCGCCGTCAGCCACGCGATGGCGCGTCCGCGCTGGACGTCGTCGAGGTCGACCTGCGTGAACAGCTGGGCGAGGTGCCACTGGATCGACGGCTGGGTGCTGACGGTCAGTTCACCGAGGAGCCGATCGACGTAGGGGTCCGCCCACCCCGGGTGCACGTTGACGATCTTCTCGAACGAGTCGATCGCCCGCATCCGGACGTAGGCGTCGTCGTGGCCGATGCACGCCCACAGCTCGTCGAGCCGCCGCGGGTCGGCGAGCACGGCGTCGACCACCTCGGCGGCGCGCCCGAGCGAGTTCGACCGTCCGCCCTCGGTCAGGACGTCGGCGAACGGTCCCGTCTCGCTGTCTGAGGTCGCCACACCTTGATCCTACGAGACTCGACCACCGTCTGACCGCGCGGTCTGGTACGCCTGTGCGCAGGAACGCTGGTGTGTCCGCGTGTGGACGTGGACCTGGTCGATCGAGGGGTACGGATGCGACGACGGATCGCGGTGCTGATGGGTGGCGCCAACACCGAACGCGAGGTGTCGCTGTCCTCGGGCAGGGCGGTCGCCTCGGCGCTGCGCAAGCTCGGACACCTGGTCGCGGAGGTCGACTCCGCGATCCCACGCGAGGACCCGGGTGCACCGGTCGAGGAGGCGTTCGAGGCCCGCGAGGAGCTCGGCACCTCGGGCACGGCCACGGCCACCGCGATCCCGACGCGGGCGGCGACCCCGCCGGACCTCGCCGACCTCGCGGAGCTGCGGGCACGTCAGGAGCGCGGCGTCCTCGTCCCCGGCTGGCTGCCGGTGCTGGCGCACGCCGAGGTGGTGTACCTCACCGTCTTCGGCGACGAGGGCGAGTCCGGGGCCACCCAGGCGTTCCTGGCCGAGCACGGCATCGCGTTCACCGGACCGCCGGCGGACGTGTGCGCGGTGACGTTCGACAAGGCCGCGACCAAGCGGGTGCTGGAGCGGCACGGCATCGCCACACCGCCGTGGCACCTGGTCCGTCGCGACCACGTCGCCGAAGACCTGGCCGCGATGACCCTCCCCGGCCCCTGGATCGTCAAACCCGTCGCCGGTGGGTCCACGATCGGGCTGTCGCTGGTGGCCGACGCGGCCGACCTGCCGGGCGCGGTGGCCACCGCGACCGCCGCGGGGGTCGACGCCCTGGTCGAGCGGTTCGTCGAGGGGCGTGACTTCACCGTGGGTGTGCTCGGCGACCAGGTGCTGGAGGTGGTGCAGGTCAGCACCGAACGGGAACTGCTGGACTACACCGCCAAGTACACCCCGGGCCTGGCGACCAAGCGGACCCCGACGGACCTCACCCCCGAGCAGCTGGCGCGGGTGCGGCACCTCGCCGGCCGCGTCCACGAGGTGCTCCGCATCGGCGACACCTCGTCACGCTCGGACTTCCGGCTCGATGCCGAGGGTCGCTTCTGGTTCTTCGAGACCAACCCGCTGCCCGGCATGACCCCCACCAGCAGCTACCCCATCTCGGCCACGCCGCACGGGCTCAGCTTCCCGCTGCTGTGCGACGAGGTCGTGGTGCGGGCGCTGGCCAACCACCGCCGCGGCCGGCCCGCCAGTTCGGTCGGCGCCTGACCCACGGACACGCGGTCCCCGGAGGTGGCGCTCAGCCGCCGCCGTCGTCGGCAGCGGGGACCGCGCAGACGCCGTCGTGGCAGCCATCCGCGTCGGCAGCGCCCAGCATCTGCAGGGGCGCCGGCGCCGGGGGATGCTCCTCGGCCGGGGTGTCCGCGAGCGACGTGGGGTCGGTCATGCCGGGGTGCCTGACCGCTCGGTGTGGACGGTGGTCAACGCCTCGCGGAACGTCTCCGGCGCCTGCGCGCCCGACACCCCGTAGCGGCCGTCGAGCACGAAGAACGGCACGCCGCTGACGCCGATCCGCCGCGCCTGGGCGATGTCGGTGTCCACCGCGTCGCGGTAGGTGCCGTCCCGCAACGTGGCGAGCACCTCGTCGCGGTCGAGTCCGGCCTCGGTGGCGATCGCCGCGAGTTCCTCGTCGTTGCCGACGTCGCGGCCCTGTTCGAAGTGGGCGGACAGCAGCCGTTCCTTGACGTCGAGCTGGCGTCCGTGCGCGGCGGCGAGGTGCAGCAGCTCGTGGGCCTTGCGGGTGTTGGCCGGCTTCTGCGACGCGAAGTCGTAGCGCAGGCCCACCTCGGCGGCCACGGCGGTGATCTGCTCGTGCATCCCCTGGACCTGGTCGCGGCTCCAGCCCTTGGCGGCGACGAGGTAGTCGACCGCGGACCCGGTGACGTCGACCGGCGTGTCCGGCATCAGCTCGTAGCTGTGGAAGACGACGTCCACCGCCGGCGCGTCCGGGGTGCTCGCGAACAGCTCGATGCC
>CAYSTY010000360.1:0-2958 GCA_964433685.1 uncultured Actinomycetota bacterium
TGACCGGAGCCGCAGGCCAGATCGGCTACGCGCTGGTCTTCCGCATCGCCTCCGGTCAGATGTTCGGCCCCGACACGCCCGTCGAGCTGCGCCTGCTGGAGATCACCCCGGCGCTCGGCGCGCTCGAGGGCGTGGCGATGGAGCTCGACGACTGCGCGTTCCCGCTGCTGGCCGGCATCGAGTGCACCGACGATGCCAACGTCGCGTTCGACGGGCTGAACGTGGCGTGCCTCGTCGGCGCCAAGCCGCGCGGGCCGGGGATGGAGCGGGCCGACCTGCTCAAGGACAACGGCCGGATCTTCACCGGTCAGGGTCAGGCGTTGGCGGCCAACGCCGCCGACGACCTCAAGGTCGCCGTCGTCGGCAACCCGGCGAACACCAACGCCCTCATCGCCGCGGCCAACGCCGACGGTGTCCCGCGCGAGCGGTTCACGGCGATGGTGCGGCTCGACGAGAACCGCGCCAAGTCGCAGCTGGCCAAGAAGGCCGGCGTCCCCGTCGCCGACGTCACCAACCTGGCGGTCTGGGGCAACCACTCACCGACGATGGTCCCCGACGTCGACAACGCCCGCATCGGAGGTCGGCCGGTGACCGAGGTCATCACCGACGAGGACTGGCTGCGTGGCGAGTTCCTGACCACCGTGCAGCAGCGCGGCAAGGCGATCATCGACGCGCGTGGGTCGTCGTCGGCGGCATCGGCTGCCAACGCCCTGGTCGACCACGTCGCCAACTGGTGCGGTGGGAAGCCGACCGGCGACGGTGACTGGGTGTCGATGGCCGTCCCGTCCGACGGTTCGTACGGTGTGCCGGAGGGCATCATCTCCGGCTTCCCGGTGACGACCGACGGCGCCGGTACCTACCGGATCGTCCAGGGGCTCGAGCTGTCCGACTTCACGAAGGAGAAGCTCGACGCGACGGTCGCCGAGCTCCAGGAGGAGCGCACCGCCGTCCAGGACATGCTCTGAGCTACCCGGTGACAGCCTCCCCGGTGAGCTCACCGGGGAGCAGGTCGTAGAGCCGAGCGTCGCGACGCGGGGCCGCCGGGTCACCGGCCGGCCCCGCGATCATCGCCGACCGCAGGGTGCCCACCGGGCGGAACCCGAGGGCGCGCGCGACCCCGTTCGAGCCCGCGTTGTCGACCGCGGCCTGCAGGGCGACCGACTGGACGCCGAGCTCGGCGAAGGCCCACGCGACCAGGAGCCGACCGGCGCGCGTCGCCACCCCGCGGCCGCGCGCCTCGGGGGCGACCCAGTACCCGAGCTCGCCGGTGCGGTCGGCGGCCTCGAGGCTGAGCCCGACCGAGCCGAGGACGTGGCGCCGATCGTCGGCGTCGACCGCCAGCAGGTGCACCCCCGTGCCCTCGGCGAGCGCGCCGATGGACATCAGCACGAACCGGCGTGCGTCGTCCACGGTGTACGGGGAGGGCACCCGCGTCCAGCGCTGGATGGCCGGATCGGCGCAGATCCGGGCGATCTCGGCGACGTCGGCGGGGGCGGGCGCCCGGAGGGCGAGCTCCCCGTCGGTCAGGTCCGGGACGACGATGGCGGCGATGGTGTCCTCCTCGGGCCGGGCCACGGAAGTGAGCGGCGATCGGCGGACGCTACCGTTCGGAGCCTGCCACCCAACGTGTCCCGGAAGGCTCCCCGTTGACCCGCGTCTTCTCCGGCATGCAGCCCTCGGGCGCCCCCCACCTCGGCAACTACCTCGGTGCGTGGGTGAACTGGGTGGCGATGCAGGACCGCGCGGAGTGCGTCTACAGCGTCGTCGACCTGCACGCGATCACCTCGCCGGTCGAGCACGACCCGGACACGCTCCGGCGGCGGACCCTGGAGCTGACCACCGCGATGCTCGCGGTCGGTGTCGACCCGCAGCGCGCGATCCTGTTCGTCCAGTCCCACGTCCGCGAGCACGCCGAACTCACCTGGCTGTTCAACTGCGTGGCCTCCTTCGGTGAGCTCCGCAAGCAGCCGCAGTTCAAGGAGAAGTCCGAGGGTCGCGAGTTCGTCTCGGTCGGCCTGTTCGACTACCCCGTGCTGCAGGCGGCCGACATCCTGCTCTACCACGCCGACGAGGTCCCGGTCGGGGAGGACCAGCGCCACCACATCGAGCTGGCACGCAACATCGGTCAGCGGTTCAACCACCGGTACGGCGAGGTGTTCACCCTCCCGGAGGCGGTCCACCCGGACGCGGCCGCTCGGGTGATGGACCTGCAGGACCCGACCCGGCGGATGTCCAAGTCGTCCCTCGCGGGGAAGGGCATCGTCTACGTCCTCGACGAGCCGAAGCAGGTCGAGAAGAAGATCAAGAGCGCGGTCACCGACTCCGACCCGGACGCGCGGATCGTCCTCGACCGGGACGCCAAGCCGGGCGTCGCCAACCTGCTCGAGATCCTCGGCGCCGTGACCGACCGCCCGCTCGAGGAGCTCGCCGCCGAGCACGACGGCTCCGGCTACGGCGGCTTCAAGAGCGCCGTCGCCGAGGCGGTCGTGGAACGGTTGCGACCGATCCGCGCGCGCTACCAGGAGCTCGCCGGCGACCCGGCCGAGGTCGAGCGCATCCTCGCGGACGGTGCCGACCGGGCACGTGCGATCGCGGCGCCGACCCTCGAGCGCGCCCGCGAGGCGATGGGCCTGCTCGCACCGCGGCCGTGACCGCGTCGACGACCGGCCCGACCGGCCCGACCGAACCGACGGGTCCCGGGTGGCCGGTCCGGCTCGCGACCCACGCGTGGAACCCGCACGGCAGCGCGGGGCAGGCGCTGCTCCTGCACGGGCTCGGCTCGGACGGCGGCACGATGTGGCGGCTGGCGTCGCACCTCGCCGACCGCGGCTACCTCGTGGTCGCTCCCGACCTGCGCAGCCACGGACGCAGCCCGACCGCCGTCGACCACCGCGTGGCGACGCTGACCGAGGACGTCGCACACCTCGGGGCGGCGTGGGACCTCGTGGTCGGGCACTC
>CAYSTY010000361.1:0-2950 GCA_964433685.1 uncultured Actinomycetota bacterium
TGACCTGGGCGCTGACCGAAGGTGACGACGTGGCGGCCGAGCTCGGGTACGCGCCGCTGAGCGACTCCGTCGAGCAGCTCGCCCTGGACGCGGTCGAGCGGATCAACGCGGACGCGTGACCGGACGACGCACCCGCGCGGTGGCCGGTGGACCCCGACGGTCCACCGGCCACGCCCGGCGGACACGGCAGCCCCCCCCGCCGGAGGCGGTAACCTGACGGTGTTGACCCCACCCCCCCCCCGGCCGCTGCAGGCGTCGCGCCGCGCTCGTGCCGCCGACCCGAGCTTCCGGGTGCTGCTGACGGTGTGCGGCGTCGCGGTGCTCGTGGTCCTGGCCTGGATGATCACCGCCACGACCGTGGACGCCTGGCCGGTCCTCCGACAGGAGGGCCTCGGGCTGTTCCTGTCCGACGACTGGCGGCCCGCCCGGGGCCGTGACCCGTCGGCGCTCCAGGGCAGCTACGGCGGCGCCGGCTTCTTCTTCGGGACCGTCCTCAGCTCGGTCCTCGCGCTGCTGTTCGCCGTGCCACTGGCCGTCGGCATCGCGCTGTACCTGACCCAGCTCGCTCCCCACCGGATCAGGAAGCCGCTCACGTACACCGTCGACCTGCTCGCGGCGGTCCCGAGCGTCATCTACGGCCTCTGGGGCTCGCTGGTGCTGGTCCCGCTGATCCTGCCGGTCATGAACTGGACGCTGACGACCTTCGGTGGCGTCCTGCCGTTCCTCGGCGACCGCGTCACGGTCCGCAACCTCTTCGTGGCCTCGCTCGTCCTCGGGATCATGATCCTGCCGATCACCTCGGCGATCGTCCGTGAGGTGATGGCGACCGTCCCACGTGACGAACGGTGGGCTGCCTACGGCCTCGGTGCGACCCGCTGGGAGGTCATGCGGCAGGTCGTGTTGCCACGTGCCCGCGCCGGCATCGTCGGCGGGTCGATGCTCGGCCTCGGTCGTGCCCTGGGGGAGACCATCGCGGTCCTGCTCATCATCGGCGGCAACCCGCGGCTCACGGTCGCCCTGTTCGAACCGCAGCAGACCGTGGCCGCCCAGATCGCATCCGCCTTCGCCGAGGCATCGCCCGAGCACATCCGGGCGTTGATCGCCCTCGGCGTGGGCCTGTTCGCCCTCACGATCGTGATCAACGTCGTCGCGCGCGCCCTCGTCCGCAGCTTCGGACAGATCACGGGAGATGCCTCGCTGTGAGCTCCACCACCGCCCCCGAGGTCGCCTCGTCACGGCAACGGCCCCTGACCGAACGCAGCGCCAACGCCTCGCGCCGGGCCCGGACCGACCTGTTCATGCGGGCGGTGCTGCTCGTCGCCCTGCTGATCGCACTGGTGCCGCTGGCTCACATCCTGTGGACCGTCCTGGAGAAGGGTGTCCCGGCCCTGAGCTGGGAGTTCTTCACCGAGGCGCCGCCGTTCTCCTACCGCCGCGCCGGTGGCGGCTACCTGCCCCAGATCTGGGGGACCGTCTACATGGTCGGCATCGCCGTCCTGCTGTCGGTCCCGCTCGGGATCGCCGCCGCGACGTTCATCGTCGAGTACCACGACAGCCGCCTCGCCGCCCCCATCCGGTTCTTCACCGACGTCATGACCGGCGTGCCGTCCATCTTCGTCGGGCTGTTCGTGTACTCGGCGCTGGTGGTCAACGCCGGCCTCGGCTTCGGGACGCTGGTCGGGGCCGTCGCGCTCGCCGTGCTCATGCTGCCCATCGTGGTCCGCTCCAGCGAGGAGGTCCTCACGCTCGTCCCGCAGGATCTGCGCAACGCCGCCTACGGGCTCGGCGCACGCCGGTGGCAGGTCGTCACGCGGACGGTGCTCCCCGCCGCGGGGCCCGGCCTGGCGACCGGGTCGATGCTCGCCGTGGCACGCGGCGCCGGCGAGACCGCACCGCTCCTGCTGACCGCCCTCGGCGCGAACGTGCTGATCACCGAGCTGGTGGGTCGGCCGCAGACGTCGCTGACGCTGCAGATCCTCGACGAGGCGCGGACGTCCCTACCCGCGTCGGTCGAACGTGCCTGGGCGGGATCGCTCACGCTGATCGCCCTCGTGCTGCTGTTCACGATCGGCGCCCGTTTCGTGGCGGGTCGTAGCCAGCTCGACGAGGGCTGACCGGCGGGCGACGGCCCTCCGCTCCGCGGGGCGGGTTCGTCTCCGGGGGTGCTCGTTCGGTGACCGCTCCGCGGGGCGGGTTCGCCTCCGCGGGGGGCGCTCGTCCGAAGGACTCACTCGCTCCTGAGGCATCGCTTCGCTCGCCTCAGAGCCCCCGCTGCGGCGAGCCCCGCCCCGCTGCGCTCGCTGTCGCGCTCCGGTCGAGTGAGCCCGCTTCCGCTGCAGCGGGCCTCGCCTCGTGCGCTCGCTGGAGGGGTTCCGCTGCGGAGGGCTCCGGCCCGTGCGCTGCGGTGGTGTGTCGACCGACCTGCAGACGTCGCGGGCGGGTTGTGGAGA
Organism: uncultured Actinomycetota bacterium; assembly: GCA_964433685.1. Taxonomy (GTDB): domain Bacteria; phylum Actinomycetota; class Nitriliruptoria; order Nitriliruptorales; family Nitriliruptoraceae; genus Nitriliruptor. The sequence continues at coordinate 2,451 of CAYSTY010000361.1, forward strand.
ACGGGTCGGTGGGCGGTGGCGTGTCACACCCCTGGTGTTGGATGCGTGTCATGACCTCGACGACCCGCCCTCACCTCGACGCCCGTCGGCGTGTGCACCGTGTGGTGCCCGGTCGGGCTGGTGGGTACGTGTCGGTCGCGGCGGCACGCCGTCCTGGGTGCGACGCCGCGTGGTCGCGTTCTGTGGTGTCGTCGGTCGGGTTGTGGAGAACGGGTCGGTGGGCGGTGGCGTGTCACACCCCTGGTGTTGGATGCACGTCATGACCTCGACGACCCGCCCCCACCTCGACGCCCGTCGGCGCGTGCACCGTGTCGTGCCCGGTCGCCCGGGTGGGTACGTGTCGATCGCGGCGGAGCGTCGTCCGGGGTACGACACCACGCCGGACCGCGCCGCGGGGCCGACGGAGGAGCCGGCAGCGACCGAGGCGGAGGCACTGTCCGGGGCGGGGGTGCCGTTCGGGGTTCCGGTGTTGGGTGAGGTGCCCGAGCTCGCGGCGGCGC
>CAYSTY010000362.1:0-2950 GCA_964433685.1 uncultured Actinomycetota bacterium
CCGTAGTAGTGCGGGGCCATCTCCATCGGATCGATCGCGGGGCCGGCCCCCGCGGGCGTCGGATCGCTCATCTGCGGCACCTTCTCGTCGCTCCGCCCCGGTCTCCGTGGGAACCCCACGGCATCGTCGGGGTTCGCGACCGAGCCGGGGCCCGGGGGACGCCGCCGCAGCGTACTGCCGAGGGTGGACGGTCCTCGGCGTCACCGGTCCCCCGCGACGGGCCAGCGCGACCGGCCCTCGCGACGGTCGGCGTGGACCGTCAGCGTCGCCTGGGACGGCGCGTCGGCGGATCGTCACCCTCGGGCCGCTGCCGCTGCCCGCGGCCCGGCCGGCGGACGACCGCACCCCGTCCCCCGGCGCCCGACGTGGCCAGCTCGTCGACCTGCATGCGAGGTGAGGTCTCGGTCCCCGCCCGGTAGGCCGCACGCGCCGTCATGTGCGCCGCGATCGGGGCGGTGATCAGCTGCAGGAGCGCCGCCAGCAGGAGCTTGATCGCGTCACCGGCGTTGTCGACCATCAGCGCGGCGCCGAGCGCCGCCAGCACGACCCCCAGGGTGATGGCCTTCGTGGCGGGGTGGAGGCGGGCGAACACCGAGTCGAACCGTTGCAACCCGACGCCGGCCAGGAGCGCCAGGGTCGATGCGGTCAGCAGCAAGCCGGCGGCGACGATCTCGAGCGGGCTCACCGGGCACCTCGCCGTTCGATGAAGCGTGCGACCGTCGTCGTGCCGATGAAGGCGATGAGCGCCACGACCAGCATGGCTTCGAGGTACACGCCGCGGCCGGTGCGCGCGGTGTCCACGGCGATGGCGATGACGACGACGATGAGCAGCGAATCGAGCGCGAGGATGCGGTCGGCCAGGGAGACCCCGCGCACGAGCCGCACCGTGCACAGCACCCCGGCGACGGCGAGCATGACGAGGCAGATGGTGGTCACGACGGTCACGACGTTGGCCTCGATGTCGGTGGGTCGAGCTCGGGGTGCTCACGTCGCAGCGCCGCGATGCGGCGGTCGACGTCCTGCAACGACGCCTCGGTCCCGAACGCGAGGGTCAGCGCCCGCTCCATCTTGAAGATGTCGAGCCGGGCCTGGTCGAGGTCGCGCAGGTGCAGCACGTGGACGTACAGGACCGTCGGGTCACGGTCGATCTCCACCAGCAGGGTGCCCGGGGTCAGGCTGATGGCGTTCGACAGCGCGAGGACCACCGGATCCGACGCGCCCGGGACGGGGATCGCGATGATCCCCTCGTTGATCCCCTCCCCCGGCGTGATGACCTCCCAGGCCACGATCGCGTTGGCCTCGATCACCTGCCAGGCGTACCTGCCGAGGAAGCGGAGCACCGGGAGGGGACGGAACGCGTCGAAACCGCTCGCTTCCCGCGGCAGGGCGACGACCAGGACGGTGGCCACGGTCAGGCCGCCGACCACCGCGAGCAGGTCGTAGCTCTCCCACAGCACGATCCAGACGACCGTGAGCCAGAGCGCCGCGCCGACGCGTCTCATCGTGTCCCTCCCGCACCGTGCACCGCCTGCACGTAGTCGGTCGGGTCGACGAGCGCCTCGCCGGCACGCAGGCTCAGGTCCCAGATCGGCTCGGCGGCGAGCGCGATGACGACCGTGACGGCCACCAGCGCGATGGTCGCGCCGGTCATCCCTCGGGGGATGGCCCGCGGCGGGTCGAACGGTGGCGCGTCCTCCCGCGTGCCGGGCGCGCCCCAGAACGCGCCGGCCCAGATCTTGGTCATCGAGAACAGGGTGAGGACGCTGACCGCGAGGCTGATGCCGGTGACGGTCCAGGCCTCGGCGGCGACCCCGGCGCGCACGAGCGCGAGCTTGCCGAGGAACCCGGACGTCGGTGGGATCCCGGCGAGGCTGAGCGCCGCGAGCATGAACAGCACCGCCACGGCCGGAGCGCTGCGCAGCATCCCGCCGAGCCGGTGCAGCGCACCGGTCCCCGCACCGGCCTCCACCAGACCGTTGACCAGGAACAGCGAGGTCTTCACCGGGATCTGGTGGAGGATGAACAGCGTCGCCGCAGCGAGGCCGAGCGAGGTCGACAGGCCGAGCCCGAACAGCATGTACCCGATCTGGCTGACGATGTGGAAGCTCAAGATCCGCTTGATGTCGTCCTGCGCGATGGCGCCGAGCACGCCGACGATCATCGTCAGCGCCGCCAGGACCAGCAGTAGCGGGGACGGCCCGTCGGAGGGGAACATCAGGGTCTGGGTACGGATGATGGTGTAGACCCCGACCTTGGTGAGCAGGCCCGCGAAGACGGCGGTCACCGTGACGGGCGCTGTCGGGTAGGCGTCGGGCAGCCAGAAGAACAGCGGGAAGATGGCCGCCTTGATCCCGAGCGCGACGAGCAGCAGGACCCCGAGCGCGTCGGCCACGGACGGGTCGATGCGGGTCAACCGTGCCGCCACGTCGGCCATGTCGATCGACCCGGTGGCGGCGTAGATCAGCCCGATCGTGGTGACGAGCAGGGTCGAGGCGAGCAGGTTGATGACCACGTAGGTCATCCCCGACCGGATCTGTTCGGCGCGACCACCGATGGTGATCAGCACGTAGCTCGCCGACAGCATGATCTCGATGGCGACGAAGAGGTTGAACAGGTCGGCGGTGAGGAAGCACGCGCTCACGCCCGCGGTGAGCACGAGGTAGAGCGGGTGGAAGTAGTAGGCCCCCTTGTCCCCACGCGGTTGGGCGATGCCGTAGACGAGCACCGCGAGCACCGTCACGAGGGAGACCAGGAGCAGCAGCACGGCGAAGATGTCGGCGACGAGCGTGATGCCGGTCGGCGCACCCCACCCGCCGATGGCGACGGCGACGGGCCCCTCCCGGGAGACCTCGACGAGCACCACCGCGGCGATCGCGGTCGCCACCGTCGTGACGACGACGCCGAGCACCTGCTGGAAGCGCAGGTGGCGCCACGCCACCACCGACAGCGC
>CAYSTY010000363.1:0-2950 GCA_964433685.1 uncultured Actinomycetota bacterium
CCGCGGTCTCCTTCGCCAGCTCCTTGACCTCGTTGGCCACCACCGCGAAGCCCTTGCCGGCCTCACCCGCACGCGCCGCCTCGATCGTGGCGTTGAGCGCCAACAGGTTGGTCTGCTCCGCGATCGACGTGATCACCTCGATCACCTCACCGATCTCGGCGGACGACGCGCCGAGCCGGGCGACGTCCTGCTGGGTCACCTCGGCCGTACGCACGGCGTCACCGGCGACACCGGATGCCTCCGAGGCAGCCGACGCGATCTCACGCACCGACGCCGACATCTCCTCGACGGCGGTGGCCACCGTCTGCACGTTGTGGGACACCTGCTCACCGGCGGCGGCGACGACGTTGGCCTGGACCGCGGTCTCCTCCGCGGCGCTCGAGACCTGGGTCGAGGCGTCCTGGATCTGCAGCGCCCAGCCATCGACGTCACCGGCGGCTCCGGCCACGGGCGCCGAAACGGTGCGCGCGAGGAACCGCGCGGCGATCAGCAGGCCGACCGCCACGAACAGCACGATCGCGACGGTCACGTTGCTGCTGCGGGCGCTGGCCGCGGCCGCGACGACCGCGTCCTCGTCCTGCAGCACGGTCGTGACCTCGATGAGCTCCTCGGTCGCACCCATGACGCTGGCGGCCACGGGTCGGACCTGTTCGCGGTGCGATGCGGTGGCGGCGTCGACGTCCCCCGCCACCAGCTGCTGCGCGGTCGTCGCGTACGCCGCGAACAAGGCGTCGAGGTCGGCGACCAGCCGGCCGTGGACGGTGCGCTGCACCTCCTCGCCGGCGGCGAGGACGGCCAACGGTCCGGCGAGCGCGTCGCCGATCGTCGCGGCGCGGGAGGCGACGTCGGCGGCGAGCGCGGCGTCCGCATCGACCAGGGCGAGGTTGAGGTCGCGGTCGAGGTACCAGACCTCGTCGTCGATGGCGTTGGCGGCCGCGACCTGCGACAGGCGCAGGTCACGCTGCTCACCGCTGGCGTCGGCGACCTTCTTGGAGTCGCCGACACGCAGCCCCGCCACGACCAGGAGGCACAGGATGGCGAGGAGGAACGAGGCGGTGAAGCGCCGCGAGATGGTCCAGCGGTTCACGGAGGGGCCTTTCCCGGACGGGGTGCTCAGCTGGCCTGCGGGAGCCGCACGGCCTGGTCCACGTCGAGGATCAGCAGCAACCGGTCCTCGAGCTTGTAGGCACCGACGAGCAGCTCACGCGCGACGCCGCTGAGGGTGTCCGGCGGCGTCTCGAAGGTGGAATCGTCGACGTGCACGACGTCGCCGATCTCGTCGACGAGGAGGCTGAGCGCCCCGTCACCGGTGCGCACCACCACGTTCATCGCGGGGGTGGCATCGGGCCGATCGGGCATCTCGAGACGACGACGCAGGTCGATGGCGGTCACGATCTGGCCACGCAGGTTGATCAGCCCCTCGACGACCGGGTTCGCCCGCGGCACCGTGGTCAGCGCCTGGGGCCGGATGACCTCCTGGACGCGCTGGACCTCGATGCCGAAGGTCAGGTCGGCGAGGCGGAAGGTGCAGTACTCGGTGGCGGCCACGTTCAGGCTCCCAGGTAGGTGGCGGACCGGTCGGTGACCCCGACCACGGCGTGGGTGTCGACGACGTCGGTGACGCGGCCCTGGATGACGGCGGACCCGAGGATCCCGTGGCCCGCGCCCTCGCTCACATCGATCCGTTCGTCGACGATGTCGAGGATGCTGCCGACCACCAGGCCGACGTCGCGACCACCGATGTGGTGGACCACCACGTTGAGCGCCTGCTCACCGGCCTCTGACCAGCCGCCGCCGACCCCGAGGACCTGCGCGAGACGGACCAGCGGCATGATCTCACCGCGGTACTGGACGACCTCCTGGCTGCCGGCCCACTCGATCGCGTCGACCGGGAACTCCTCGAGCCGTGCGACGTCGGAGAGCGCGATCGCGGCGCGGCGCTCCTCGCCACCGCTACCGGCACCGAGGCCGACCAGCAGCAGCGTTCGACGCTCGGCGGCAGGGTCGGCGACCTCGAACTCCTCGTTGAAGACCGAACGGTCACGGGCACCGGTGACCACCGAGGCCCGTTGCGCGATGCCGAGCACGTCCAGGATCAGCGAGACCCGGCCGTCGCCCATGATGGTCGCGCCGGCGAACAGCGTGGTGTCCTTCAGGTGCGAACCGAGCGGCTTGACCACGATCTCCTGGGTGTCGTTGATCTCGTCGACGATCAGGCCGAACTGCTGGCCGTCGGCCTGCAGGACCACGATGTTGATGACCAGGCGGCCGTCCTCGTCGACCGGCACGAGCGGTTGGCCGAGCTCCTGGCGCAGCCCCACGATCGGCAGCAGTCGTCCGCGGAGGCGGTGCACCGGGGTGCCGTGGATGAGCTCGATCCCGCGACGGGCCTGCTCGCCTTCGAGCCGGACCAGCTCCAGCAGGCTCAGCTGCGGGATGGCGTAGCGCTCGTCCTGGCTGGTGACCACCAGGGCGGGGATGATCGCCAGCGTCAGCGGGATCTTGACCTTGAAGGTGGTGCCGGCGCCCATCTCGGTCTGCACGTCGACGGTGCCGCCGATGCGTTCGATGTTGGTGCGCACGACGTCCATGCCGACGCCGCGACCGGAGACGTTCGTGACCGTCGCCGCGGTCGAGAAGCCGGCTTCGAAGATGAGCTGGAGGGCCTCGTGGTCGCCCATCGCGGCGGCCTGGGCGGCGGTGATGACGCCCTTCTCGAGCGCCTTCGCCCTGATCCTGGCGGGGTCGATCCCGGCGCCGTCGTCGGCGATCTCGATGTTGACCTGACCACCTTCGTGGTAGGCGCGGAGGGTGAGGCGTCCGACCGCGTGCTTGCCCGCGGCGGTCCGGGCTGCCGATGCCTCGATGCCGTGGTCGACGGCGTTGCGCACGAGGTGGGTCAGCGGGTCCTTGATGGCCTCGATGATGGTCTTGTCGAGCTCGGTGTCCT
>CAYSTY010000364.1:0-2946 GCA_964433685.1 uncultured Actinomycetota bacterium
CGGGTGATGCGATCGCCGGCGAGGGACTCCTTGAGGGGCTTGATGATCGGGATCGCCCCGGCGACCGCCGCTTCGAAGGCGAGGTCGACGCCGGCCTTGCGAGCCAGTTCGGCGAGCTCGGGTCCCTCGTGCGCGATCAGCTCCTTGTTCGCCGTCACGACCGGTTTGCCGAGCTCGAGCGCGCGGCGGATCAGGGTGCCAGCGAGGTCGCGGCCACCCATCACCTCGACGACGAGGTCGACGTCGTCGGACTCGACCACGGACATGGCATCGTCGGTGAGGACCTGCGGCGGCAGCGTCGTGTCGCGGGCCTTGGTGGCGTCCCGCACGGCGACCCGGGTGATGCGCAGCTGTGCGCCGGTGCGGGCGGCGAGGTCGTCCGCGCCGCGGTCGAGGATCGTCGCGACCCCGGTCCCGACGGTGCCGAAACCGAGCAGGCCGATACGGATGACACGGTCCACGGGGACGACCTCGACAGGGGGCGGGAGGCGGGCGAGCCTACCGCTCGCCCCTCCCCCACCGACCTCGGACAGGGCCTAGGTGACCGTGCTCCCGCGCGGCGGTCACCCGACCGGTAGCGGCGCGAACAGGTCGACGCCGTTGCCGTCCGGGTCGTGGACGGTGGCGTACCGCTGACCCCAGGGCGCGTCGAACGGCGCGAGGTGCGAGCGGTGACCGGCCTCGACGAGCTCGTCGTGCAACGCGTCCACGTCGGCCGGCGTGTCGACGAGGAACGCGAGCGACACCCGCGGCGACCCGGACGGCGGCTGCCAGGTCGGGTCGAAGCTGGTGATGGTGGTCACCGGGTCGAACGCGAGGCGCATCCCACCGGGGAGGGTCACCTCGACGTGGGGCTCGTCGGCGGCGTCGGCGGGCAGGTCGAGCCCGAGCCGGCGGTAGAAGTCGAGGCTGGCGGCCATGTCCTGGACGACGAGGCCGACGAGGTCGAGGCGGGCGGAGACGGTCACGGGCAGCTCCGGGTCGAAGGTGGTGCGGCCGAGCGCCGCTCCGACACTCTGCCGGTACCCGGCCCGCTCGGCTTGGAGGTTCCGGACACGACCGCTACCTCGGCGGCCCCGTCGGTGGGGACGCGGCGGTGGGAACGGCCAGGACGTCCGTCGGGCGTCGTCCGGTGAGCTCGCCCACCTCGCGGGCGAGGTGCGCCTGGTCGGCGAACCCCAGATCGGCGGCCAGACGAGCGAGGTCGCCGAGCCGGTCCGGCCCGGCGGCGAGCACGCGCTGGACCCGCACCACGCGCTGGAACCGCTTGGGTCCGTAGCCGATCGCGCGGACGACGCGACGCTGGAACTGTCGTGCCGAGAGGCCGACCTGCGCGCTCGCGTCCGGCACCTGCCGCCCGGGGCGACCGACGAGCCAGCGCAGGCCCGCCAGCGCCGCGTCGTCGATGGTGGCGGCCGGCGCCAGTCCCGGCAGCTGCGACAGGACGGCCCGTCGGGTGGTCGCGTCCGGCGCCGCACCGAGCCGGTCGGCGAGGTCGCGACCGGCCGCGCCGAGGAGATCACCGATCGGGACGGTGAGGTCGGTCAGTGCCGCGGCGGGGACGCCGAGCACCCGTTCGGTCCGGCCGGGCCGCAGACGGAGCGCGACGTGCTCGGTCCCCGGCGGGAACGACGGGACCACCGGCCGCGTCATCGGCCCCACCACCACCGCGCCCCGGGTCGAGGACCACAGCACGTCGGTGCACCCGTCCGGCACGACCGCGGCCGGGGACGGCTGCGGTGCGGCGGTCACCGAGGTCCAGGCGCAGGCCACCTCGCCCCACCAGGGACCGGTGACGAGGTGCTCGCGGTAGGTCACCGTGGGATCGAGGGAGCACGCACGGCGGTCCAGACGGTGGCATGCGGACGGAAGCCGAGGCGGCGGTAGAGGTGGTCGGCGGGTCCACCCGGGTCGGCGCCGATGCCGACGCGGCTGCCGGGGTGGGTCGCGAGGTGGGCCGTGACCGCGCGGTGGGTCAGCGCCGCGGCGATGCCGAGCCGCCGGTGCACGGGGTGGACCACGACGTCCTCGATCACGGCCAGACCCTGGCGGTCGTGGAGCACGACCGCCTTGGCGACCGGGCCGCCGTGGCGCAGCGCCAACCAGATGGTGGCCCGTCCGGCGGCGGCCAGCTCGCGCTGGACGTCGACGGCCCAGGCGGTGAAGTCGCCGGCGGCGCGGACGAGATCCCCCGAGGATCGAGGAGCACGCCCGACGTCCGATGTCGAGGCGTTGGCGCGCCAGTCGTCGGGGTCGTCCCCGCTGGCGTAGCGGTCGAGCACGGTGACCGCGTGCCAGCGCCGCTCCACCTCCACCGGGGTGTCCTCGGCGCTGACGACGGCGCCGCGGTCGGTGACGACCCGCGTGGGCGGGGTGACGACCACGAGCTCGGCGGGCGCCTCGGGTGGGGCGACCGGTTCGCTCAGCAGCAGGACGGTCGTCGGGTGGAGCTCCATGCCGAGGGCAGCCGCTGCCTCGACGAGGGAGGCGTCGACGGCCGGCAACCCGGGTGGGGCGTCGGGGTGCAGCGGGGTCTCCCAGCGCAGCTGGACGTGCTGGACGCCGAGCCCACCGATGGTGTCGGTGAAGCGGGACACCCAGGCGCCGAGGTCGCCCGGCGCCGGCGGTGACTCGAGGTCGATGGTGTTGCCGTCGCGGAAGTCCGGCCGGGAGGGGGTGCGCACCGACACGTGGTCACGGGCGTAGGTCACCAGCGTCCGCGGTGACACGCCAGCGCGGCTGACGGCCAACCCGAGCCGCTCGTCGAGCCGACGCAGCGTCGGGTTCCCCCCCAGGTCGCTGCGCTGCTGCCCGTCGAGAGTCATCGGATCACCGGCGGCGCGGACCGAGGGCCCCCGGGGCCCGAGGGAGCACGCACGGTGCTCATCGGGTCACCGGCGGCGCGGACCGAGGGCCCCCGGGGCCCGAGGGAGCACGCACGGTGCT
>CAYSTY010000365.1:0-2934 GCA_964433685.1 uncultured Actinomycetota bacterium
CGCCGGCGAGCGGTCTCGACCTGACCCTCGCCGAGCGCATCGCTACGCTCGGCCGCGACCGCCTGACCCTCAGGCGGTCGTCCCGTGCCGGTGCGTGCCGCGTCCGCCCCACGGGTCCGCTCCGGAGGGCCAGCTCCCCCACGGGTCCGCCCCCGCGGATCCACCCCCACGGATCCGCCCCACGGGTCCGCCCCCGCAGATCGAGCTCCCGCAGCGATGACGACGACGACGCGAACGTGAGGCGGTCCGACCCGTGACCATCGTGGTGCAGAAGTACGGCGGGACGTCGGTGGGCGACACCGACCGGATGAAGCGCGTGGCCGACCGGGTCGCGCGCACCCACCGCGACGGCAACCAGACGGTGGTCGTGGTCTCGGCGATGGGCAAGACCACCGACGACCTGGTCGCGATGGCGCAGCGCATCTCGCACGAGCCGCCCAAGCGCGAGCTCGACATCCTGCTGACCTCCGGTGAGCGCATCTCGATGTCGCTGCTGGCGATGGCGCTCGCCGAGCGCGGGGTGCCGGCCAAGTCGTTCACCGGCTCGCAGGCCGGGATCATCACCGACGCGGTGCACGGCAAGGCCCGCATCCTGGAGATCACCCCCGGCCGGGTGCAGGCCGCGCTCGACGAGGGCAACGTGGTCATCGTCGCCGGCTTCCAGGGCGTCAGCCAGGACACCAAGGACATCACCAGCCTCGGCCGTGGCGGGTCGGACACCACGGCGGTCGCCCTCGCGGCGGCCCTCGGCGCCGACGTCTGTGAGATCTACACCGACGTCGACGGGGTGTTCACCGCCGACCCGCGCATCGTCCCGACCGCCCGCAAGCTCAGCTTCGTCTCCTACGAGGAGGCGCTCGAGATGACCGCCCACGGAGCCGGGGTCCTGCAGGTCCGCTCCGTCGAGTTCGGTCGCAACCACGGTGTGCGCATCCACGTGCGTTCGTCGTTCAGCTACTCGCCCGGCACGTGGGTCGGGCCGCGAGAGGAGTCCCCCGTGGAGGACGCCATCATCTCCGGTGTCGCGCACGACACCTCGGAGGCCAAGGTCACCGTCACGCAGGTCAGCGACCAGCCCGGCATCGCCGCCAAGCTGTTCTCGACGCTGGCCGAGGCCAAGATCAACATCGACATGATCGTCCAGAACGTGTCGGCGGACGGGCGCACCGACATCTCCTTCACCCTGCCGCAGGGTGACACCAACCAGGCGCGCGCCATCCTCGAACCGTTCACCGAGGCGATCGGTGCCGAGGGCGTCATCGTCGACGAGGACGTCGCCAAGGTGTCGCTCGTCGGCGCGGGGATGAAGACCAACCCCGGCGTGGCCGCCCGGATGTTCGCCGCGCTGTCGGCCGCCGGCATCAACATCGAGATGATCTCCACCTCGACGATCCGCGTGTCGGTGGTCATCGCCAAGGACCAGGTAGAACCCGCCGTGCAGGCCATCCACGCGGCGTTCGACCTCGATCGCGAGCTGCGGTTCGCGGAGGAGGGCGCCTGATGGGGGTCAAGGTCGCCGTCGTCGGCGCCACCGGCGCCGTGGGTCGTGAGGTCCGCGAACTGCTCGCCGATCGCGGGTTGCTCGAGCTGGACGGCGACCCCGTCCTGCTCGCCTCGGAACGCTCCGCCGGCAAGCGGCTGCCCTGGAAGGACGGCGAGGTGGAGGTCCAGGCCGTCAGCGAGGCAGCCTTCGCGGACGTGGACATCGCCATCTTCTCGGCCGGCGGGGGCCGGTCGAAGGAGTGGGGCCCGATCGCCGCGGCGCAGGGTGCGGTGGTGGTCGACAACAGCTCGGCGTTCCGCATGGACGACGAGGTCCCGCTGGTGGTCAGCGAGGTCAACCCCGACGCCATCCGCACCCGTCCCAAGGGCATCGTGGCCAACCCGAACTGCACCACGATGGTGCTGATGGTGGCGGCCAAGCCCCTCCACGACGCGTTCGGGCTCACCGACGTGGTCGCCACCAGCTACCAGGCCGCCGGTGGCGCCGGCGAGGCCGGGATCCGCGAGCTGCTCGACCAGACCCGCGCCCTGCTCGAGGACGAACAGCGGCTGCGCGACCGGGGCCTCGACGCCGAGGCAGCGGTCGCCGCCGAGGCGTTCTCGAAGGCCATCGCCTTCAACGCCCTCCCGCACTGCGGCAACTTCACCGAGCAGCGCTACACCGACGAGGAGTGGAAGCTCGTCAACGAGTCGAGGAAGATCCTCGGCCTGCCGGCGCTGCGCGTGTCACCCACCTGCGTGCGCGTCCCGGTGGTGGTCGGACACGGCATCGCGGCGCGGATGACCTTCGCCGAGCCGGTGACCCGCGAGGGGCTGCTCGAGGCCTTCGCCGGCGCGCCCGGGCTGGTGGTCGAGGACGGCACCGGGCTGGACGGCGAGCCGCTGGCCTACCCGTCCAACCTCGGCTCCGCCGGCCGCGACGAGGTCATCGTCGGCCGCATCCGCGACGACCTCGCCGACCCGCACAGCGCCAACCTGTACGTCGCGGGCGACAACCTGCTCAAGGGGGCGGCCCTCAACGCCGTCCAGCTCGCCGAGCTGATCGCCGCCGAGGGCTGATCGCCGTCGGGGCCTGACGCCGCCGCGGGCTGATCGCCGGCGAAGGCTCAGCGCTGGCGAAGGCTCAGCGCTGCCGAGGGCTGATCGCCGCCGAGGGCTGGCTGGCACGCCCCGTCCTCGCCGTGCCGGAGGCGGGACCTTGTGCCCTCCGGGGGCGGGTCGGCCAGCGCTGGTGCGCGCACGCCCGGTGACCGACCCTGCACGCGTGCCCGCTGCAGGACCCGCGGACGCCCCGTAGGGTCGCCCGCCGTAAGCACCCCGTGAGCCCGCCGATCCGGCCCGCCGCACGGTCCGAGGTCGGCCCGCCCCGCCGAGGCCGCCCCATGCCGCTCCCCGATCCCGCCGCCGCTCCCGTCGCCGATGCCGCCGCCG
>CAYSTY010000366.1:0-2930 GCA_964433685.1 uncultured Actinomycetota bacterium
CCGAGCTCGTCGGCGACGACGGCCTCGTCGATCACCTGCCGGATCGCGGCGCCGTCCGACAGACGCTGGCCGGCGTCATCGGTCCCGATGTCGCCGAAGGTGTCCAACCCGAACTCGATCGTGGGCATCGGACTACCTCCGGGCTCGTCCATCACGGGTGGGGAGGACAGCGTACGGCAGGTAGTTGATACGTCAACTACCGAGGTGGTGTCCGTCGGGGTCACCGACCGGTCGTCCGTTCGCGCTCGCGTACGCTGCTCGCCCCCGGCTCGAGGCTCTGCACAGGTGGACGGCGTCGGCGGCCAGCTCGCACTGGTCGCGTTCCTGATCGTCATCAACGCGGCGTTCGCCGGCTCCGAGATCGCGTTGATCTCGCTGCGCGAAGGTCAGCTGGCGCGGCTCGAACAGCGCTCACCTGCGGGCCGGGTGCTGGCCCAGCTGGCCCGGGAGCCGAACCGGTTCCTGTCGACGATCCAGATCGGCATCACGCTCGCCGGCTTCCTGGCGTCCGCGACGGCAGCCGTGGCGCTCGCCGAGCCCCTGGTCGAGCCGCTGTCGTTCCTGGGACGTGCCGCCCGGCCGGGCGCCATCTTCACGATCACGCTCGGTCTGACCTTCGTCACGCTGGTGTTCGGCGAGCTGGCACCGAAACGGCTGGCGATGCAGCGCGCGGAGGCGTGGGGGCTCATCGCCGCCCGCCCCCTCGTGGTGGTCTCCAAGGTCGTCGCGCCGGCGATCTGGCTGCTGTCGCACGCCACCGACCTCACGGTGCGGCTGTTCCGCGGTGACCCGGACGTCGACCGCCAGGAGGTGACCGACGAGGAGATCCGCGACATGATCGCGGCCCAGCCGACCTACACCGGTGAACAGCGTCAGATCATCGACGGTGCGCTCGAGGTCGCCAACCGCACCCTGCGGCAGATCGTCGTCCCACGGTCGCGGGTGGTCGCCCTGACCGCGGACACGCCGGTCGCCGATGCCCTCGAACGGCTGGCGGGCGCCGGCCACAGCCGTGCACCGGTGTTCACCGCCGAGCTCGACGACGCCGACCGGACCATCTCGGTCCTCGGGCTCGTCGGGCGCTCGGGCACCGTCGGCGATCACGCCCGGCCGGCCACGGCGCTGCCCGAGTCGCTGAACGCGGTCGTCGCGCTCCGCGAGATGCAGGCGGCCCGCCAGCAGCTGGCGCTGGTCGTGTCCGAGCACGGCGGGGTGGAGGGGATCATCACCGTCGAGGACCTCATCGAGGAGCTCGTCGGCGAGATCTACGACGAACACGACCGTGACGTCCAGGCGGTGATCCGTGAGGACGACGGCGGCGTGGTGGTCGACGGCAGCTTCCCGATCCACGACCTGGTCGACATCGGGATCGAGCTCGATGCCGAGGAAGCGACCACCGTGGGTGGGCTCGTCATCGAACAGCTCGGCCGCATCCCGGTCACCGGTGACCGGGTCGAGTTCAGCGGTCGCAGCTTCGAGGTGCTCGCCGTGCGTCGTCGGGTCGCCGACCGCGTCCGCATCCGCCCGCTGACCTGACACCGCCCGCGTCCTCCGAGCTCCCGAGGGTCCCGGCTGCGCGCTTCGCGTCCTGGTCCTCCCCGAGGCTCACCACCTCGACGAAGCTGAACCGGTACGTGACCGTTCGTTCAGCTTGAGGGCTAACCTGAACCAACGGAGTGCGCCCCTGATGGGCTTCGAGCCAGCACTGGCCTCGTCGACCATGGGGGTCGTCTCCGACGCGGAGCGTCGCCTCGAACGGCTCGGGAGGGGTTCGACCGCCGCCCTGAAGCCGCTCGCCCGGCTGCTGCTGCGGACCGAGTCGATCGCGTCGTCGAAGGTCGAGGGGCTGCAGGTCGACGCTCGGGCTCTCGCACGCGGGGAGGTCCGAGCCGACACCGGTGGGAAGGTCAGCGGGGCCACCGCCGAGGTGCTGGCGAACATCGATGCGATGGAGCTCGCGATCGATGACGCCACCAGCGCCGACCGGTTCGGCCCCGACCGGATCGTGGCGATCCACCGGCAGCTGATGGCAGCCGCGCCCAACGCACGCGTCGCCGGGCAGCTCCGGACCGAGCAGAACTGGATCGGCGGCAACGACCACGACCCGTGCGGTGCCGACTTCGTCCCCCCGCCCCCCGAGCACGTCGGGCCGCTGCTCGCTGACCTGTGTGACGCGATGGCGGAGGAGTCACTACCGCCGCTCGTTCAGGCGGCGCTGGTACATGCGCACTTCGAGACCATCCACCCCTTCGATGACGGCAACGGCCGGACCGGCCGAACCCTGATCCACGTCGTCCTTCGTCGGCGTGGGCTCGCGGAGGTGTTCGTCCCACCTATCAGCGTCGTGTTCGCGCGCGACGGCGACCGCTACATCGATGGGCTGACCGCCTACCGCAACGGCGAGGTCGACAGCTGGATCGAGACGTTCGCGACCGCCTCCGTCCAGGCGACCGATCTGGCGACCGCCTACCTCGATGAGGTCGCACGACTGACCGAACGGTGGCGAGACCTGCTGCATGCCGCGTCCGATCCGCGGGCAGACGCAGCAGCCTGGGTGCTCATCGACCTGCTCCCCGCACACCCCGTCATCACCGCCCCGATCGCTGGCGCGGTCACCGGACGCGCGAAGGCCGCGATCCACAACGCGTTCGAACAACTCGCCGAGGCCGGTGTGCTCGAACCCGTCACCGGTGGCCGACGCGATCGAGCGTGGGAAGCCGCTGGACTCCTGGACCTGATCGCCGACCTCGAGATCGGTGCGCTGCCGACGTGAGTCCCGGCACGTATCACGTGGAGGTCACGTGCGGGCGTCGAACCGGTGGGTCTCGGAGCGGCTCAGGCCCAGCTCGGTGGCTTCTCACGCGGGACACCCACGCGCACGTGATGCCCGGCATGCAGCCGGAGGCCGCGGAGCGGGCGGAGCGGACGGA
>CAYSTY010000367.1:0-2899 GCA_964433685.1 uncultured Actinomycetota bacterium
CCGGTGCTGCACCCGCTTCCCGCGCCTCGGTGCAGTTCCGCCACACCCCACCCGGACCGGTCGCCTCGCACCGGTGCTCGACGCCGGCGTCGGCCGCGACGTACACGTCCTCGCGCTCGTGGCGGCCGTAGCCGTCACGCGAGTCGTAGCGCGCCACGGCGAGACCCGACTCGATCAGCGTCAACCCCGCGTCCACACCCTCGACATCGAGGTAGCGCAGGGTCCGGCCGTAGCGGTCGCGATCGTCGCGCCCACCTGCGACGAGGTCGACGGGCTGGTCGAGCACGAGCCGGCTCAGCGCCGAGGACGCCGGCCCGAAGCCGCACTCGCCCCGCTCGGGGGTGTCGATGCCGATGACGCGGACGCGTTCCTCGACGCCGCCGGGACCGCGGACGTCGACGGTGTCCCCGTCCACCACGGACGTGACCACCCACCCCGCGGCTGCGGCCTCGCGTTCGGTGACCTCGCGTGCCGACGCTTCGGCAGCTTCGGCGGCCTCGCGTTCGGCAGCTTCGGCGGCTTCGCGTCCGGCAGCTTCGGCGGCTTCGCGTCCGGCAGCCTCGGCGGCTTCGCGTCCGGTGGTCTCGACCTCGGCCGCGGCTACCTCGACATCCGCCGTGGACTCCTCGACGACGATCGCGTCGCCGGTCGCCGGCAGCGAGGTGCACGCCGTCGCCAGCGCCAGGACCGCGACGGCTGCGCCGGCACGCCAGGTGTGCGAGCTACCCACGTCCCGTCCCCCCGGCGTCGCGAGCCCCGTGCCGTGTGTCGAAGGTACGGCGCGGACGGCCGTCGGGAGCGCGTTCGCGGGACGGATCGCGACGCGTGGCGTGGTGGTACCCCCGGTAGGAATCGAACCTACGCTTCTGGCTCCGGAGGCCAGTGCTCTATCCACTGAGCTACGGGGGCGTGCGCGGGCCTCAGGCCCGGCGGCCGACAACCGTACCAGCGTCGCGGCCGCGCCTCGGATGCCGGTTGCGATCGGCCGGCGCAACCACCCCCGGGCGGGGAGACGCCGGGCTAGCGTTCCTCGCCCCCGGAACGACACCCGGAACAACACCGCTGGAGCTGCCCGTGGTCCGCGTCCTCGCCGTGGACGATGACCCGATCATCCTGCGGCTGCTCCAGCTCAACCTCGAGCTCGAAGGGCACGAGGTGCTGACCGCAGCCGACGGCCGATCGGGGCTCGATGCCGTCCGGCGCGAGCGTCCCGACCTGGTGCTCCTCGACGTGATGATGCCGAACCTCGACGGGTTCCAGGTCTGCGCCGAGGTGCGGGCCGACCCCGACCCGGCCATCGCGGCCATCCCGATCGTCATGCTGTCGGCCAAGGCCCAGGAGGCCGACGTCACCACCGGCATCGCGGCGGGCGCCGACGCGTACGTCACCAAACCGTTCGATCCGGTGCACCTCGTCGACCTCGTGACCCGGCTGGCCGGCGAGGGCTAGAGGAGCCCGGCCGGGCCCCTACCCTGCCCGGTCACGTTGCCAGCCCCTCGACGCCTCGGAGCCGCCGTGGCCCGCCCCGACCTGCACGATCCCGTCCTCGCCGACCTCGCGTCGCGCATCCGTGCCGCGCTGGTCGGCGCCGGCCTGCCCGAGACCGACCCGGCCCTCGAGCGCCCCAAGCAGGCCGATCACGGCGACTGGGCCACGACCGTCGCGCTCCGGCTGGCCAAGCCCGCGAAGCAGGCGCCGCGCGACATCGCCCAGCAGCTGCTCGACCACCTCGAGCTGCCGGCCGTCGTCGCCGAGGCGACCATCGCCGGTCCGGGGTTCGTCAACTTCCGGTTCGCGCACCGCTACCACGAGGACCTGGTCCGGCGGATCCTCGACGAGGGGCTGCGCTACGCGCGCACCGAGCTGCCCGACGACCAGCGCGAGACCATCAACGTCGAGTTCGTCTCCGCCAACCCGACCGGTCCGCTCCACATCGGTGCGGGCCGCTGGGCGGCGACCGGTGACGCGATCGCCGAGCTGCTCGAAGCGTCCGGCCACACCGTCACCCGCGAGTACTACGTCAACGACGCCGGCGAGCAGATCCGCCGGTTCGGCGAGTCGGTCGTCCTCGTCGCCGAGGGCCGCGAGCTGACCGAGGACCACTACCGGGGTGCCTACATCGCCGACATCGCCGCCGACCTGCGCGCGACGCACGGTGGCGAACTGTTCACCACCGTCGTCGACGGTGGCGAGGAGCTCACCGCGTCGGACCTCGAGGCGAGCGCCACCTCCGACGTGGACCCGGCCGTCGCCGCGCAGGTCGGCGTCCTCGCGGTCGAGGCGATGAGGCAACGCATCGAGGACCAGCTCCACCACCTCGGCGTCGACTTCGACGTGTGGTTCTCCGAGCGCACCCTCCACGACTCGGGCGCCATCGAGGCGACCATCGCCGAGTTGACCGCCAACGGTCAGACCTACGAGCAGGACGGCGCCACCTTCCTGCGCACCGAGGCCCACGGCGACGACAAGGACCGCGTCCTGCTGCGCTCCGACGGACGCCCGACCTACTTCGCCGCCGACTGCGCCTACATCCGCGACAAGTGGGCCCGCGTCACCGACGGCGGAGGGAACGGCCGGCTCATCTACCTCCTCGGCGCCGACCACCACGGGTACGTCGCCCGGCTCAAGGCCGTCGCCGCCTGCCTCGACATCCCCGTCGACCGGGTCGAGGTCCCGATCGGTCAGCTCGTCAACCTGCTCCGCGACGGCGAGCCGGTCCGCATGTCCAAGCGTGCCGGCGAGATGATCACCCTCGACGAGGTCGTCGACGAGGTCGGTGTGGACGTCGCGCGTTACACCTTCCTGCGTCAGAGCCTCGACTCGACCATCGACTTCGACCTCGCGGTCGTCAGCCAGCAGTCGATGGAGAACCCGGTCTACTACGTGCAGTACGCCCACG
>CAYSTY010000368.1:0-2895 GCA_964433685.1 uncultured Actinomycetota bacterium
TGCGCTCCGGCATGGGGTACGTCGGGGCGTCGGACCTCGCCGAGCTCGTCAGCCGCGCCCGGTTCGTGCGCCAGACCGGGGCCGGCACCCGCGAGAGCCACGTGCACGACGTCGACGTCGTGCACGAGGCACCCAACTACTCGGTGCCGCGGCGCGACTGACGACGCCGGTGGTCAGGCGCACCACGACCGGCAGGCGTCGAGGGCGACCGCGACCCCGTGGGCGTCGACGTCGGGGACGATCAGGTGCGCGGCGTCGCGGACCTCACGACCGGCCTGCCCCATGGCGATGGCCGTGCCCGCCACCGCCAACATCGACAGGTCGTTGGCCGCGTCCCCGATGGCGACCACGTCGGCGAGGTCGATGCCGAGGTGGTCGGCGGCACGTCGCAGCGCGCGTCCCTTGTCGGCGTCGGGGTGGGTGGCGTTGACGTACATCAGCTCCGGTGTGCGCGGCGATCCCGCCGGGCCGGGGAGCA
The DNA here is from genome assembly GCA_964433685.1 of uncultured Actinomycetota bacterium. GTDB lineage: Bacteria > Actinomycetota > Nitriliruptoria > Nitriliruptorales > Nitriliruptoraceae > Nitriliruptor. Next base: position 479 of record CAYSTY010000368.1, read on the forward strand.
GGCCGGCGGCGTTCACCTCGTCGATCAGGGGCGCCACCGCCTCACGGGTGAAGACCGTGAACGTCGCCTTCAGGACCGGGGCGCCGCCGAGGTCACCGGCACGTCGGACCACCCCGAGCGGTTCCTGCCCGAGGATGTCCCAGTGGGGCCGCGCCCGTTCGTCCCACCGGGAGACCAGGAACCCGTCCTCGGGGTAGAGCTCCAGGTAGAGCTCGTCGCGGTCGGCCGCGATGTCGAGCAGACGGTCCACCTGCTCGGCCGTGAGCGTCCACGACGCGACGGTGCGGCCGTCGGCGCGGACCTCCGCGCCGTTGTGGAGCACGTGCGGACCGGAGGCACGCAGTTGCTGCTGCAGGACGTCGACCGCGCCACGCATCCGCCCGGTCGCGAACCCCACGCGCAGGCCCGCGTCCTGGGCGCGTGCGACGGCGGTGACGACCTCGTCGCTGGCATCCGCGCTCGGACCCACGAGCGTGCCGTCGACGTCGCAGACGACGTACGTGGGCCGGGGCGGCTGCCAGGCGGCGAACCGTCCGCCGGGGCGCAACCCGTCGGGGAGCGCGGCGACCGGGTCGGTCACCGGCTCGCTCACCCGAGCGCCTTGACCTGACCGAAGCGGTCCTCGTAGCCCGACAGGTTGGTGTTGAGGGCGTTGAGGACCCGACCGACCATCGTCGGCGCGATGCGCACCCGTGAGACCACCTCGGCGTTGACCTTCCCCGCCTCCTGGGCCGGTAGGAGCTGGCAGAAGTCGAGGGTGAACTCGTGCGGCGAGTGGGAGACGACGAGGAAGTTGGCGTACTCGCCGTGCTTCTGGTCGTCGGGGACCACCACCTGCACCTGCGGCTGCTTACGGGCCGGGTCCGGGGTCGGCTGGTCGCTCACGGAGGATCCTGACGTTGGACGGAGGGCGTCGTCCGAGGCTAGCGACCGGTGTCCGGCCCGCTCCGCGCCGAGGTGGCGCGGCTAGGTTCGAGGGTCCGTTGACCCCGCAGCCTCGGAAGCTCCCTGACGATGCGTTCAGCCCTCGGTTCACTCGCCGCCGACGTCGATGCGGCGGTCGCCGACGCCCTGGCGTTGATCCCGCGGATCGACGCTCGGGACCACACGGTGTGGCAGGACGATCCCACGGAGGTCGCCGACCGTCTCGGTTGGCTCGACGCGCCGGGTCGTGCCGCGGCCGACGCCGAGGTGCTGCGGGAGCTGGCCGCAGGTCTCGTGGCCGACGGCATCACCGACGTCGTCCTCACCGGCATGGGTGGCTCGTCGCTGTACCCCGAGGTGCTGGCCACCACGTTCGGGGCCGCGCCCGACCACCCGCGGTTGCACGTGCTCGACTCGACCGATCCGGCGGCGGTGCTCGCGCTCGAGCGCAACGTCCCGTGGTCGGCGACCGTCGTGATCGCCGCGTCGAAGTCGGGCTCGACCATCGAGACCCGGTCGCACCTGGCCCGCTTCCGGGCCCGGCTCGAGGACGCCCACGGTGACGACGCCCGACGCTTCCTGATCGCCATCACCGACCCGGGTAGCGACCTCGACGCGCTCGCCGCCGACGCCCGGTGGCGGGCGGTGATCCACGGGCAGCCGGACGTCGGCGGACGGTTCAGCGCCCTGACCCCGTTCGGGCTCGTCCCGGCCGCCATCCTCGGTCTCGACCTCGACGCGCACCTCGCCCCCGCCGGGGACCTGCTCGCCGCGGCCCGGTCGACCGACCCCGAACGCAACACGCCGGTCGTGCTCGGGGCGGTGCTCGCCGCCGCCGCCCGACGGGGACGTGACAAGCTCACCCTGCTGCTGCCCGACGAGGTCGCCTCGTTCGGCGCGTGGGTCGAACAGCTCGTGGCCGAGTCGACCGGCAAGCACGGGGTCGGCATCCTGCCGGTGCTCGACGAGGACGCCGCGCAGCTCGTCGGACACCTCGGTGAGGACCGGCTCGTGGTCGCCCTGGGGGACCGGCCGCACAGCGACGACCTGGCGGCTGCGGGTGCGCCCGTGGTGCAGCTGCCCTGGGACGGGCCGGCGCAGCTCGCCGCCGAGGTGGTGCGCTGGGAGGTCGCGACGGCGGTCGCCGGCGCGCTCCTCGGGATCAACCCGTTCGACCAGCCGGACGTCGCGTCGGCGAAGGCGGCCACCGGACGGGTGCTGGACGCCGCGGCCGGTGGTGGCGTGGAGCTGCCCCCGTTCGACGACCCGGACCCCGTCCTGCGCTCGGTCGCCCCCGGCGGCTACCTCGCCGTCCTGGCGTTCGTCCCCCCGGGTGGCGAGGTCGCCGGCCACGTGACGGCGGCGGCGCGGCGGCTGGGTGAGCGTCTCCGGGTGCCGGCGACCGTCGGGATCGGGCCCCGGTACCTGCACTCGACCGGCCAGCTCCACAAGGGCGGGCCCGACGGCGGCGGCTTCCTGGTGGTCGTCGGCGA
>CAYSTY010000369.1:0-1414 GCA_964433685.1 uncultured Actinomycetota bacterium
CGAACATGCTTCCGGCGGGGCTGATGGTCGGCCGCGGCTGGGGCCACAACCCCACGGTGGCCGGTCCGGTGACGCTCCCCGGCGGGCCGACGTTCCCGTTCTCGATGGCCGGCACCCATCAGGGCCCTTGGGACACCGGTGTCGACCCTGATCCGGCGCCGGTGCTGCCCGGTCGGGTCTACACCGCCCAGGTGTACGTGGCCGGAGGTGCCGGCCGGGTCGAGCTGCGGTTCCGCGACGCGGCCGGGGCGACATCCCACGCCCACACGTCCCCGCTCGCGGAGGGGTGGCTGTCGGTGTCAGCGACCGCGCAGCCTGCCGACGTTGGGGTGACGATGTGGGTCACCTCCGGCATCCAAGGGGGCGGGCCGCAGTTCGTCGGCCACCGGCTCCACGAAGGCCGGGCGGACGGCCGTTGGCAGCCCGGCGGAGGCATCCCGAAGGTGTCGCTGTCGGGGATGGACCAGGTCTACCAGCTGGTCGAACAGCGGCGTAACGGAACGGTGCAGACCCGACGGGACGTGACGGTCGAACTGGTCGAGGTGGCCTGATGCAGACCGTCGACCTCACCGCCGTGGCCGAGGTGCCCACCGCCGGGGCCATCATCACCGTCGCCGGCCAGACCGTCCACGACGGCGTGTGGGAGGTGTCCCGCGAGCTGGCGACCGACCTGCCCGAACAGGTCCGGCTCGTGGCCGGCCAGTCCGCCGCGACGGCCCGGTGGACCCAAGCGGTCTACGACCCGAACGGCGCCGGCCTTCCCGAACCGCACGTCGGCGACCAGGTCACCATCGACGCGACGGTGGACGGCATCCCGGTCCGCCAGTTCGTCGGCGAGATCGTCGAGGTCAACCGCGACAACTTCGAGGCCGCGTGGACCTGCCAGGCGGTGGACCGCTGGTGGTGCCTACGCCACCCGGTGAACCTGCCCGCCATGGTCGGCAACCTCGGTGGGACCGCACGACCCCAGATGCATCCGGTGTGGGTCCTCGAGCATGTGCTGCGCCAGTGCGGGATCTCCCGGCTGCCGCTCGCGACCGACGGGACGTTCCTGTCGGCCACGTTGGCGGGGTCGGGGTGGACTGACTCGGCGTGGTGGAAGGTGACCGACGCGACCGCGGGCGGTGGCGCGTTCGTGTGGGACGACACGCTCGGTGTGCCGGCGTTCACGTCGGGGTTCATGTCCTGGCAGAACTTCGGTTCCCCTGGCGGGCTGAACTCGGCGACGTCGAACGTCCGTCTGCGGCTCCTGGTCGGCGCACCGCCACGGTCGGTAGGCCGGACGGTCGTTCTGATCCGTGACGACCGGGTGGGCCGAACCAACTGGGCGCAGGTCGCCCTCGCGTTCGAGGAAGGGCAGGTCGAGTACGCGGTCGGGTTCGACGGGTCGTTCGGCGCGTGGACGACGCTCGGC
>CAYSTY010000369.1:1514-2893 GCA_964433685.1 uncultured Actinomycetota bacterium
GTCGGCATCCCTCCGGGCAGCTGGTCTTCCGGTGCGGACGTGATCCGTGACCTCGCTGCCGCCGAGCTCGGTGCTGCCCTGTTCGACGAGCACGGGACGTTCCGGTTCCTGACCGCGGCGACCATCGCCGACCTGACCGGGCCGGCCCAGCTGCGGTCCGATGAGAACCTTGGCCAGTTCGGATGGTCGGTCGGGGCCGAGCAGGTGTACGACGCCGTCGTGGTGCCGTGGACGACGTTGACGGTCGACGGGTACAACCCGGCCGGCGGGGTCGAGGTCTGGTCCTACAGCGAACCGTTCACCCTCGACGCCAACACGGTGTCGCGGACGATGGTCGTGGACCTGCCCGACGGGGTGGTCCCTCCGCTCGAGGTGGCGCTGACCGTGTCGACCGGGACCGTGACCGTCGATGCGGTGGAGCAGCACCGGCCCGGACGGGTCCGGATCCGGCTGGGGAAGGCCCTCGGGGCGCCGGCCACGGTGGACGAGGTGAAGGTCACCGCCGGGGGCACGATCACTGCGGACCGGTCCACGTCGGTCGAGGTGGCGACGGGTGCGGACGTGGGGCAGACCCTCGAGCTGTCCGGGAACCCGTGGCGTCAGTCGCCTGCGTTGGCGGAGCAGGTCGCCGGCCTGTTGGCGGTGGAGGTCGCTACGCCGCGGCCGTCGTACCGGCAGGTGCAGGTGTGGCCGGATCCGCGTCGGCAGCTGGCCGATCCGGTGGAGCTGTCCGACCAGGACGTGTCGGGTGTGGAGCTGGTCGGGGTGGTTGCGGGGATACGCACTGCTGGTGGTCCGGACGGGCTGGCGCAGACGTTGACGGTGCGGCCGTATCCGCAGGAGGAGAACTAGATGGCGACCACCGTGACCGTGGAGGGGCAGTTCGTCCGCCAGGACGGCGATACACCGGTGGGGGGGTGGGTCGAGTTCGTCCGTTCCCACGCGGTGAACCTGCCGGCCGACGAGGTCACGTCGGCGGCGGTGCCGACCCGCGCGTACGTGGACGAGGACGACGGCACGTTCTCGGTCGAGCTGCTGGTGAACGACGAGGGGGTCCCGTCGGGGACGGTGTACACGGTCCGGCAGCGGGTTACGGGGGAGCGGGACCGGGACTTCAAGGTCCAGCTGGTCGCGGCTGATGGTCCGTCGGTCCGGTTCGATGAGCTCGTGCCGGTCGACGGGTCGTTGGTGATCGGACCGACCCGGTTCGACGAGCTCGACGCGAACGCTGTCCGGCAGCACGGCCACGCCGATCTGGACTCGCTGCACGTGGCCGGCGCCGTGGCGTTCGATGAGGTGCCGACGACGTCGCAGGACCCGCCGTCCGGCGACCATCTGGCCCGCCGCGGGTACGTGGACGGGGCGATCGATACTGCCAC
>CAYSTY010000370.1:0-2883 GCA_964433685.1 uncultured Actinomycetota bacterium
TTCGTCCCGCTGGCAGCGTTCCCGCCGCGGGAGCGCGAGCGCTGGGCGGCGTACATCGCGCAGGGTCGCGGTCTGACCCGCAGCGAGGTCGCCGAGGTCGAGTGGCGCGACGCGTCGACGCGGCTCGTGGGTGGCGGGTCCCGCTTCGGGCCCGACGCGGCGCTGGTCCGGCGCGCCGGGGACCGGACCCTCGTGTGTCCGTTGCAGCTGGAGCTGCGGGCGGCGTTCGCCCTCGCCGCGTTCCGTCGCACCGTGCCGGACGTGGTGGCCGACCAGTTCGTCCCCGACGCCCGCTCGCGTGGGCTGCTCGCCGAGGCCGCAGCCTCCGGTCGGGCGCCGCACATCCTCGACGAGCCGTGGGCGGTCCCGCTGCACTGGTACGTGGCGTTCGCGCCGAGCGAGCGGCGGGTCCACGACGCGGCCGAGGGGTCGGGCCCGCGCGTGCGCTACCTGACCACGGTGGGGCAGGCCGTCCTCCGCCTCGAGCACGCCATCGAGACCGTGGAAGCCACCGTGGACGACGCGGACGAGGTCCTCCTCGCGCTCGCGGAGCTGGCCGCGTGGCTCGACGGGTTCGTCGACGAGGCGGTGGTGGAGCTCGACGAGGCCCGTGTCGGCCAGCTGCGCACCCCCGACGAGGTGCGGACCGACCGCACCTGCGACCAGGTCCACGAGACCATCGACGCGCTGGCGGCGGGCGACCTGCTGGCCGCGGCGGCGACGTTCGGTGCCGTCCGCGCCCGGTGGTCGCTGCTGCGCGCCAGGGACCACGCCAGCTGATCGCAGTCGGACCCGGACCACTACCGCTGGTCCGGGTTGCGCTGGGTCCAGGCCGCCGGATCCGGACCACCGTCGGGTCAGGGGCGGGCCAGTGCCGTCCGCAGCACCTCGGGCGCCACGTTGCCGCCCGACACGATCACCCCGACGCGACGGCCGCGCACGTCGATCCGACCGTCGAGGACCGCGGCCAACGCCGCAGCACCGGACGGTTCGAGCACCTGCTTCATCCGTGACGCGACCCACGCGATGGTGTCGAGCACCACCTCGTCCTCGATGCCGACGACCCGCGCCCCGTGGTGCTGCAGCAGCGCCAACGGCAGGTCGCCGATGTGCTCGGTCTGCTGCCCGTCGAGGAGCGTGCGGGGAACCGGGACCTGCACCACCTCGCCGCGTTCGAGCGCGTCCCGTGCGGCCCGGCGGCCGGCCGGTTCGACCCCCACCACCTCGAGGTCCTCGCGCAGGCCGCGCCCGGCGACGGCGCTCCCGGCCAGCAGCCCGCCGCCACCGATGGGTGCGACGAGCAGGTCGATGCCGTCGACGTCCTCGAGCAGTTCGAGGGCGGCGGTGCCCTGCCCCGCCACGACGTCCGGGTGGTCGAAGGGTGGGATGACCGTGGCGCCACGTTCGTCGGCGATCGCCTGGCCGAGCGCCCGCCGGTCCTCCCGGTAGCGGTCGTAGGTCACCACCTCGGCGCCGTACCCACGCGTCGCCGCGAGCTTCACCGGCGGCGCGTCGGTCGGCATCACGATCGTGGCCGGCACACCCTGCAACCGGCAGGTCAGCGCGACCGCCTGCGCGTGGTTGCCGGAGGAGAAGGCGACGATGCCGCGCGCCCGGACGTCGGCGGGCAGGGCGGCGACGGCGTTGGTCGCGCCCCGGAACTTGAACGCGCCGACGCGTTGGAGGTGCTCACCCTTCAGGTGCAGGGACGCGCCGGTGCGCTCGTCGAGGTGGCCGGAGGTCAGCACCGGGGTGCGGTGGGCCAGCCCGGCGATCCGGCCGGCCGCGCGGCGCACGTCGTCGACGGACAGCGCCGGCGCCACGGTCAGTGCCGCCCCTGGAGCTCGTCGCGCAGATCGTCCGCGAACGCGCGGCTGACGAGGGACGACAGCGTACGCAGCCGGTGGCGTCGCTCCTGGTCGTCGCCGGCTGCGACCCAGGCACGGGCCTCGTCGGCGAGCATGGTCGTGGCCCGCTCGGTCACGTCGGGTCGCTCGACGTAGCGCGCGAGGTCCTGCAGGTCGCTGTAGGACCGCAACCGGTCCTCGGGATCGGCGTCCGGGGCCCGGTAGGCATCGATGAGCAGCGCCGGGTCGTCCGGGTCCTCGTCGAGGCACAGCTGCGCGGCGTGCATCGCCATGTTGAGCTGGCGTTCGTGGTGGGCGGCGCGGGCGAAGACCGCCAGCCGGGCGGCGCGGTCCGGGCCCGGCTCCTCCTTGTCGAAGCCCTTGAACTCCTTGCGCAGGTCACGCAGACGCTGGTCCGGCGTCACGGGCTTGAAGCGGGATCGGACCACGTGTGCACCCTCCTGGTCCTCGCACCGGTGTCCGGGCCGGTGTCGAGGATCAGGCTAGTGGTCGCCGACCGGCGACGGACCCGCGACGGGTCCGTCCCCGAGGGACCGGACGACGCCGTTGGTAGCGTCGAACGGCGAAGGGGCGGGTCGAAGCGAGGTGGTGGCGAGGTGGATCGGGCAGCGGTGACGCGGGCGGCCCGGGCCATCGCGGCCGCCGACGTGGTCGTCGCGACGGCCGGCGCCGGCATGGGCGTCGACTCGGGGCTGCCCGACTTCCGCGGCGACACCGGGTTCTGGCGCGCCTACCCGCCCTACGAGCGGCTCGGTCTGCGGTTCGTCGAGCTCGCCTCGCCGCGGACCTTCGTGCGCGACCCGCGGCTGGCCTGGGGCTTCTACGGCCACCGGCGCGCGCTGTACCGGCGGACCGAGCCGCACGACGGGTTCGTCGTGCTCGGCGACCTGCTCGACCGCGCCCCCTCGGCCGGCGCGGTGTTCACCTCGAACGTGGACGGGCAGTTCCAACGCGCCGGCGTCGACGAGGACCGGCTCACCGAGTGCCACGGTTCGATCCTGTGGGACCAGTGCCT
>CAYSTY010000371.1:0-1427 GCA_964433685.1 uncultured Actinomycetota bacterium
CCGAACAGCTCCTGCATGGTGGCGATCAGCGTCCCGATGTCGGAGTCCTCGGGGATGAAGTCGTCCTGGCTGAAGGTCGTCGACACCTGGCTCCCGGCCGCACCGGCGACGAGGGTGAGCACCGTCGCGGCCACGAGGGTGAGCTTGGCGTGGCGCTCGGCGAGCACGGCGACGCGGCTCATCAGACGGCCGACGCGGGTGTCGGTCCCGGAGGCCGGCGCGACGTAGGTGCCCTTCCCCGCGCGACGCCGGTCGATCAGGATGCGGACGGAGGGGACCAGCAGGAGCATCACGACGAACGCGGCCACGACACCGCCGGCCACGAAGATGCCGAAGTCACGGATGGGCGGCAGTGGCGAGACGACGTTGGTCAGGAACCCGATGACGGTCGTGATGGTCGCCAGGACGAGCGCGCCACCGACGCTGAACACCGCGGCGGACGCGGCCGCCGGGGGCTGCAGGCCCTTGCCGAGCTCCTCGCGGTACCGGGTGGTCAGGTGGATCGCGTAGTCGATCGCCAACCCGATGAGCAGCACCGGGATGATCATCGAGATCTGGGTCATCGGCCCGGTCAGGCCGAGGTAGTCGGGTCCGAGCAGGACGCCGATGCCGTAGGTCCACACGATCGTGACCACGAGGCCGACGAGGCCCAGCAGGACGTCGCTGGTCCGGCGGTAGGTGGCGAACAGGATGCCGATGATCAGCAGGAAGGCCAGGCCGAGGAGGATCGGCATCTCCTCCTCCATGCCACGCATCAGGTCGTCGGCGAGGATGTTCTCGCTGAACGGGGTGACGGTGACGGCCTCGAAGTCGGTCGCGGCGAGCGCGTCGCGGAGCGCGAGCTCACCCTCCGCCTGGTCGTTCAGGTCGATGTCCGGTGACAGCCGCACGATCACGAGGCCGGCGCGGGCGGTGCCTGCCTGCTCGTCGAGGTCCTGCGACAGCAGCGCACCGGCCTGCGGGCCGAGCTGCGGATCGGCGAGCATGCCGGCCGCGATCTGGTCCAAGGTGGCGTCGTCCACGGCGGTCAGATCGACCCCCTGCTCGGCCATCGCGGCCTGGAACGGCAGCGCGAAGGAGATCACGGCGGGGGCCTGCGGGTCGCCCTCGGCGAGGATCGCGGCGACCTCGGGCGTCCCCTCGGCCAGCTCGGTGATCCGGGCCACGGCCTGCAGCCCGTCGGCGCTCAGGGCGTCACCGTCGGGTCCGGCGTCGACGATGATCTGGACGGCCGCGCTCGCGCCGCCGAACTCCTCGGCGATGCGCTCGTTGGCGACAGCGAGGTCCGACTCAGCAGCGAAGGCCGTCAGATCGGTGTCGGTCTGCTGCTGGGTGGCGAAGCCGCCGAGGATGATCGTGACGATCAGCACGAGGGCGAGGGCGACCCCGGGACGTCGTTCGACGTTGCCGGCGATCTGGCGCAGGAG
>CAYSTY010000371.1:1527-2870 GCA_964433685.1 uncultured Actinomycetota bacterium
TCCATCTCGACCCAGGTGGCGAGCTGGTGGTGCGCCAGCGAGGGGCTCTGGTTGATGAGGCGGACCTGGGTCAGCAGATCACGCTCCGGCGCCTCGGCAGCGGCAGCGGCCGAGGCGGCACGGATCGCGTCCCAGATCGGTTCGGTGTCGGGTCGGGCGGCGAGGTGCTGCACGAACCGTTCCGCGTGCTCGGTCCCACCGACGATCGCCTCCTCCTTGCTGGAGAAGTAGTTGAAGAACGTCCGGGTGGAGACGTCCGCATCGGCGGCGATGTCGGCGACCGTGACCTCCTCGACCCCGCGCTCGGCGCACAGGCGCAGCGCCGCGCGTACGAGCGCGGCACGCGTCTGGCGCTTCTTGCGCTCACGGAGGCCGGTCTTGGTCGTCATCGCGGGGACGGTACGGGCAGCGTGCGCGCCGTGCAACTTTGCACCGCCTGCAGCGCGCGGGCCCGCCGCGCGTGGCGCCGATCGCGCTCCACGCAGGTGACCTCGTAGAGTTCCCGCTGGGGTGCCGCCGGTTCGGGCGGATGGCGGCGAGCAGCGGTTCGAGGGCGGTAGGGGTGGACGTGGGTGCAGCACGAGGGTGGATCACGGTCGCGTGCGTCGCGGTCCTCGCGTCCGGATGCACGGCGTCCCCCGCTCCGGCCGCTGACCCCGACCCGGTGGTCGTCGAGGAGGTCGCGCCCGACCCGGTCGGTTGGGTCCGGGCCAACGGTGACGAGACCAACGCCCGCGTGGCGGACACGACCATCACGGCTGCGAACGTGCACGAACTCGAGGTGGCCTGGACGTTCAGCCCGCCCGGCCAGGGCCAGTACGGCGCGCTCGCCGGGGAACCGCTGATCGTCGACGGCACCGTCTACGTGCAGGACCTGGCCAGCAACATCTTCGCCCTCGACCTCGTCACTGGTGAGGAGCGGTGGGAGGTCCTCCACGACGAACCCGTCGTCGGCCCGAACGGTCCGGCGGTGGCCGGCGACACGCTCGTCGCCCCGGCCGGCGGCTTCGACGTGGCCGCCTACGACCTCGCCACCGGCGAGGAGCGCTGGCAGGTCGGGATCGACTCGCCCGCGAGCCAACCCACGATCCACGACGGTGTGGCCTACGTCACCACCGACGCGGGCAACTACGCGGGCCAGACCAGCGGGATCATCTACGCCTTCGACCTCGACACCGGCGAGGAGCTCTGGCGCTTCCAGGTCCTGCCGGACGACTTCTGGGGGGACGAGGCGCTCAACAGCGGCGGTGGGGTCTGGTTGCCGCCCGCGCTCGACCGCGAACGCGGGCACCTCTACTGGGGCACCGGCAACCCCGCCCCCTTCCCCGGCACCGCCGACTTCC
>CAYSTY010000372.1:0-2868 GCA_964433685.1 uncultured Actinomycetota bacterium
CGACGGTGGCCAGACCATCGGCGCCGACCCCCGCCCCGCCTGAGCGACGTCGACCGTCCCGATCCGACCCGATCCGATCCGTCCCGACCCGATCCCCATGGAGTTCACCTGATGCGCGCGATCCGTATCCACGGCGAGGAAGACGTACGCCTCGAGGAGCTGCCCGACCCCGAGGTGGAACCGGGCAAGGTGCTGCTGCGCGGCGGTTTCTCCGGCATCTGCGGCTCCGATCTGCACCTGTACTACGCGCCGGACTCGCTCCCGTTCGACTTCGACGAACCGGCCGAGCTGACCGGTGCGACCTGGCCCCAGATCCTCGGTCACGAGTTCTCGGGCACCGTGGCCGAGATCGGTGAGGGCGTCACGCACCTGCAGGTCGGCGACCGTGTCGCGGTGTTCCCGTACCACTTCTGCGGGGAGTGCCCCGCCTGTCAGCGTGGCGACACCACCAACTGCGTGAAGATGGCCTTCGAGGGCATCCAGGGCCGCTCCGGCGGGATGGCCGAGCTCAAGCTGGTCGACGGTGAGGACTGCTTCGTCCTCCCTGAGGGAGCGAGCCTGGAGATGGGCGCGCTCGTCGAGCCGTTGGCGGTCTCCCACCACGGGGTCGTGCTCGCCCAGCCCGAAGACGCCCGTTCCGCGTTGATCAGCGGCGGCGGACCGATCGGCGTGGGTGCCTACTTCGGGTTGAAGCGCTTCGGGGTCGACACGATCATCGTCTCCGAGCCCAGCGCGGAGCGCCGTGCGGTCCTCGAGCGGATCGGGGTCGAGCACGTCATCGATCCGACGAGCCAGGACCTCGTCGAGGAGGTCCGGGCACGGACCGACGGTGGCGGTGTCGACATCTCCCTCGAGTGTTCGGGCGCCCCGGTCGCCTTCGAGACCGGCCTCGCCGCGCTCGGCCTCTACGGCCGGATGGTCGTCCTGGCGCTCTACGAGGAGCGGTCGACGATCGACCCGTCCGGGGACCTGATGGGTGGCAAGACGGTGCAGATGTCGTCGGTGTACACGCGCGAGGACTTCGATGCCGTCATCGACGGGATCGGCGAGGGGGCCTACACCATGGAGGGCGGCTGGGTCGAGACGGTCCCGCTCGAGGGTGCCGAGGATGCCATCCACCAGCTGCGCCGCGGTGAGGGGATGAAGATCCTGATCAGTGCCGAACCGAACTGACCATCCGGTGGCGATCGACCCCCCGGATGAGCTGCCACGTGGTCAGTCCTGGTTCCAGCGGAAGAACGTGACCGCCAGGCCGCCGGCCACGACGGCGGTGACCGCGAGGACGGCGAGGTGGAGCGGTTCGATCGCCGCGCCCTGCCACGCTGCGGACAGCGCCTCGATGCCGGCGCCGTAGGGCAGCCACTCACCGACCGTGGCGAGCACGTCGGGCAGGTCCTCGCGGCTGCCGAACCCGCCGCCGACCGCCATCATGGCGAAGAACGCGAGCAGCCCGATCGCGATGGCGGCGTTGGTGGTCGGTGCCACGGCGCCGATGAGCGCGCCGACGGCGTACATCGCTGCGGCCAACAGCACGAACACCCCGACCGTCGCGCCGACGGATGGTGGTGCGCCGACGTCGAAGGCGGTAGCGCCCACGCCGAGGGCCAGCGCGATCCCGACGGTGGTCTGTGCGAGGCTGACCACGACCTGCGCGACCAGGACCATCGCCGGGTTCGCGGGGGTGGTCGACATCCGTCGGAGCACCCCGGTCTTGCGGTGCATGGCGAGGAACGAGGGCATGTTCACCACGCCGACCAGGGCGACGATCATCACCAGGGTCATCGGGACGATGATGGCCTCCATCACCGACGACCCGCCGAGCTCGGGGATGCTCGCGGCGTCGTCGCCCCCGGCCTGTCCGAGCCCGTTCATCACCAGCAGCAGGACGGGCAGCACGATCGGGATGATCAGGCCCGAGGTGTCGCGGACGACCAGCTTCGCCTCGGAGAGGGTCAGGTAGGCCCACGCATCGGCGCCGGGACGGGCGGCATCGGGGACGGTGTCGATCGCGGTCATCGGGCTACCTCCGGCTCGGGGGCGGGTTCCTCGGGACGCTCGCCGGTGATGGCGAGGAAGGCGTCGTCGAGGTTGGCGCGGTGCTGCCTCGTGTCGGTCACCACCACCTCGTGGCGCAGCAACGTCGCGGTGACGGGGTGGAGCAGGTTCCCGGCGCCGGTGACCACCACCTCGCCGTCGGCTCGGGTCACCTCGTCGACCTCGGCGAGGCCGCGCAGCATGTCGAGGTCGAACGGCGTCTCGGTCCTGATGCGCAGCTGGTCACCGCCGGCGCGGGCGATGAGCCCGTCCGGGGTGTCGAGCGCTGCCACCCGACCGCGATCGATGACCGCCAAGCGGTCGCAGAGGTGCTCGGCCTCGTCCATGAAGTGGGTCACGAGCACGACCGTGACGCCGCCGTCGCGCATGCGGCGGATCAGATCCCAGGTGTCGCGACGTGCCTGCGGGTCGAGCCCGGTGGTCAGCTCGTCGAGCACCGCGACCTGCGGGCTGCCGATCAGCGCCAACGCGATCGACAGCCGCTGCGCCTGGCCGCCGGACAGGTGTTGCACCGCGGTGTCGCGCGCCTCGTCGAGGCCGAGCTCGGCGAGCAGCCGGGCGGTCGCGACCCGACGTGAGCGCGGGTAGAAACGCCGGTAGAGGTCCAGGGTCTCGCGCACCGTGAGCCCGTAGGGCGTGTGGCTCGACTGCAGCTGGATGCCGAGGACCTGCCGCAGCCGGTCGCGGTCCCGGTCACGGTGCGGGTCGAGACCGAGCACGCGCACGGTGCCCGCATCGGGGACGCGGAGCCCCTCGATGCACTCGACCGTGGTGGTCTTGCCCGCACCGTTGCGGCCGAGGATCCCGAAGATC
>CAYSTY010000373.1:0-2864 GCA_964433685.1 uncultured Actinomycetota bacterium
AGGCCGCCGATGAACCCGCCACCCGGCTGGTTGTGACCGGCCAGCAGCAGGTAGACCGAGTACAGCAGCAGGGTCGGGAACAGCGACCGGACGCCGGCGTCGAGCAGCATGGAACGTCGGTGAGGGTCGGCGAGGGTCACCTCGTCGTCGAGGTCGAGGTCGGGGTCGCGGTCGCGTCGTGCTGCGCGGACGAGCGCGACGACCCCCAACGCGGCGACGGCCAGCACCACGATCTCGCCGAAGGTGTCGAAGCCCCGGAAGTCGACCAGGATGGTGTTGACGACGTTGCGGCCCTCAGCGTCCGGCAGGGCCCGTTCGAGGTGCGCCATCGAGACGCTCGGTTCGACCCTGGCGGCCACGGCGACGAGCGTGAACACGCTCGCGGCGACGCCGACCCCGGTGGCGATCAGGATGCGCGGGGTCTGCCCGATGCGCCAGCGGCGTGGACGGAAGCTCTCGGGCAGGTGGCGCAGGACCAGCACGAACACGACCAGGACGAGGGTCTCGACCAACAGCTGGGTGAGCGCGAGGTCGGGAGCGCCCTGCAGGATGAACAGCACGGCGATGCCGTACCCGACGCCGCCGAGCGCCAGGACCGCCGCGAACCGACGCTCCAGGGTGGTCGCGGCGAACGCCGCCCCGATGATGACGGCGGCGACCGCCACCTGGGCGTGGCGCTCGGCCAACACCACCTGGTCGAAGCTCACCTCCGCGCCGACGAGGGCCGCGGTCGGCAGGGCGACGGCGGTGAGCAGGATGACGGCGAGGTAGATCGGCAGCGAGCCGTTCTGGACCACACCGGTGACCCGGTCGGCGAGGGTCAACGCACCGTTGACCGTCGCGCGGTAGGCGGCGCCGGCGTCCGCGATGCGCGGCAGGCGTCCTTGCAGCCCTTCGACACGTCCACGTGCCAGGAACAACAGCCCACCCACGGTGAGGACCACGACGCTGAGGACGAGCGCGAGGTTGATGCCGTGCCACAGCGCCAGTGGGTCGGTCGGGACGTCGCGGTCGAGGGCGCGGGCGGCGGGGACCACGATGGCGGAGGCCGCCACCGGCGCGACGCCGAGCAGCAGACCGAGCGCCGCGAGCACCACCCCCGGAGCGTCGAACCCACGTGTGGGACGGACCAGTTCGGCAGGGTCGACCACGTCGTCGCGGCACTCGGGGGTGGACTTGGTCGCGAACGCGCCCCACAGGAACCGGGCGCTGTAGGCCACGGTGAGGATCGATCCGACGACCAGCCCGGTGAGCACCCACGGTGCGGCCGCACCGAGCGCGCCGTAGCCGAACGATGCGAGCGCCGCCTCCTTGCCCACGAAGCCGAGCAGGGGTGGGACGCCCGCCATCGAGGCGACGGCGAGCGCGCCGGCGACGGCCGTGACCGGCAGGGCGCGCGCCACCCCGGTCAGGCGCCGGACGTCGCGGGTGTGCGCGGCGTGATCGACGATGCCGACGGTGGCGAACAGCGCCGCCTTGAACAGCCCGTGTGCGAGGAGCATCGCGGTGCCGGCGAGCACGGTGTCGGGGTCGCCGGCCCCGAACAGCACCATCAGGAAGCCGAGCTGACTCACCGTCCCGTAGGCGAGGATCAGCTTGAGGTCGTGCTGTCGCAGCGCCCGCCAACCACCGATCAGCATGGTGGTGAGACCGACGCCGACCACCAGCGGGGTCCAGGTGCCGACCCCGGCGAACGCGGGTGAGAAGCGGGCGACGAGGTAGACACCGGCCTTGACCATCGTGGCCGAGTGCAGGTAGGCGCTGACCGGGGTCGGCGCCGCCATGGCGCCGGGCAACCAGGCGTGGAAGGGGACCTGCGCCGACTTGGTGAACGCACCGAGCAGGACGAGGACGAGCGCGACCTCGACCATGGTTCCCGAGGGGGGCGAGGCCAGGAGGGCCGACAGCGAGGAGGTCCCGGCCGCCTGCGCCAGCATCACGAAGCCGCCCAGCATCGCCAGGCCCCCGGCCCCCGTGGTCAGCAGCGCCTGGAGCGCCGCCGACCGGGCCGAGCTGCGGTGGTCCTCGGTCCCGATGAGCAGGTAGGAGGTGATCGACGTCAGCTCCCAGAAGGCGTACACCACGAACAGGTCGTCGGCGAGCACGAGACCGAGCATCGCCCCGGCGAACGCGGTGAGGGTGGCCGAGAACCGTCCGAAGTCACGGCGCGGCTTGGTGAAGTAGCCGTAGGCGTACACGTGGATGAGCAGCCCGATCCCGCTGATCAACCCGATCATCAGCAGGCCGAAGGCATCGAGCCGGAGGTCGACGCCGAGGCCCAGGGACGGCGCCCACGGGTAGCGCTCGACCACCGGCGTCCCGTCGAGCACGCTCGTGGCTCGCCCCATCACGAGCGCGAGGGTCGCCAGCGGCACGACGGCCAGCGCGAGGAACACCCGACGCCCGAGAGCACGGGCGAGCACCGGCGCGACGAGCGCCGCCACCAGGTGGGCGAGGAGGATCAGGAGCAGCATCGGACCGCCGGGGAGCTCAGACGCGGGCACCGTCCTTACGCTTCGGTGGCTTCAGGGGCTTGTTCTTCGCCGGCTGCTCGGGACGGCCGTACCGGTCCCGGAGCCGTTCGAAGACGAGGAACAGCGGCGAACCGACCAGCAGCGAGGAGTAGGTCCCCGCGAACGTGCCCACGATGAGCGCGAGCGCGAAGTCGGTGAGCGTGTCGCCGCCGAGGAACAGCAGGGCGAACAGGATGAACCACGCGCCCATACCGGTGTTGATGGTGCGCGGCAGCGTCTGCAGGCAGGCTTCGTTCGTGACGTCGGCGAGTGGCCGATCCGGTTCGAGCCCGCGTCGTTCACGGACCCGGTCGAAGATCACCACCGAGTCGTTGATGGAGTACCCGACGA
>CAYSTY010000374.1:0-2857 GCA_964433685.1 uncultured Actinomycetota bacterium
GTGACGCTGCCAGTCCTCCAACCGTTCGGCGAGCGCCGTCGGGGGGATGCTCACGGTGTCCTCCTGGGCCCGGGTCGGGCGGGTACGCGCGGGGTGGTCCGTCAACGTCCAGGGTGCGCCGCCGCGCGTGCCGGGACCAGAGGGGGTGGGCCCTAGGACGACGTGGGGGCGGACGTGGGCCAGGACTCAGTTGGCGCCGCAGACCAGGACCGCGACCCGCTCGTCGGCCGCCGGGACGTACGCGCCGGAGGTCAAGGCGGCCAGCGCCGTCGCACCCGCCGGTTCCGCCTTCAGACGGCAGGTGTCCCACAGCTGCGCCTGCGCCGCGGTGACCGCCGCATCCGGGACGGTCAGCGCGGTCGTGACCTCGTCGCGGATGGCCCAGGCGTGGTCCCCGATGCGTCGGGCCCCGAGCGCCGACACGGCGACACCGCCGACCTCGACGTCGACCGGGCGGCCCGCGTCCAGCGCGGCACGGAAGGTCGGACACCCGTCGGTCTCCACGGCCACGACCCGGACGGGGTGACCCGCCGCCCGGACGGCGGCGACCGTGCCCGCGAGGAGACCGCCACCGCCCACGGCGACCACGACGGTGTCCACGTCCGGCAGGTCGACCAGCACCTCCGCGGCTGCGGTGCCCTGCCCGGCGACCACGAGCGGGTCGTCGTACGCGTGGGCGCGCAGGGCCCCGGTGGCCGCGACGAGGTCGTCCGCGTGGGCGAGCGCGTCGGCGTAGGCCCCCGCCACCACCTCGACCTCGGCACCGAGGGCCGCGAGCGGGTCGCGTTTGGAGGCGGGCGCGACCTCGGGGAGGACGATGGTGGCGTGGTGGCCGAGGGTCCGGGCGGCCCAGGCGACGGCGAGGCCGAAGTTGCCGCCCGACGCGGCGACGACGCCCGCTCGGGGGACCTCGCTGCCGGCCAGGAGGTTGGTCGCACCCCGGACCTTGAACGACCCCGTCGGTTGGAGCAGGTCGAGCTTCAGGGCGAGGGATCCGGCCACCGTGAACGCATCCGGTTCCAGCGCGAGCAGCGGTGTTCGGCGCACCCGCCCGGCGATGCGGGCGGCCGCGGCGGCGACGTCGTCGGGTCCCGGACGATCCATGTGCCGGACGTTACCCCGGTGCGAGGGCGGCCAGCGCGTCGCGGTGGGTGGTGCGCAGCAGCTCCTCGACGACCGCCGCGGACGCGGGGCGGGACAACCCGAAGCCCTGGGCCCGGTCACAGTCGAGTTCGCGCACCAGGTCGAGGTCGCTCGGCAGCTCGACGCCTTCGGCGATGACCGACAACCGTAGGCCGCGGGCGAGACCGACGATCGCGCCGACCACCTGCTGGTTGTCCGGATCGGCGCCGAGCGACGACACGAACGAACGGTCGATCTTGAGCGTGTCGACGGGCAGGTGCCTGAGGCTCGACAGGGACGAGAAGCCGGTCCCGAAGTCGTCGATCGCGATGCGGACCCCGAGCGATCGCAGCTCGTCGAGCACCTGGACGGCGCTGTCACCCTCCTCGACCAGCAGGGACTCGGTGACCTCGAACATCAGCTGCTCGGGTGGGAACGTGGCGTGGTCGAGCACGGCCCGGGTCGTGGCGACGAAGCCCGGGTCACGCAGCTGCAGGACCGACAGGTTGATGGCCATCACCAGGTCGTCGGGGAGCTCCGGGTCGCGGTGCCAGTCCTCGAGCTGGCGGGCCACCTCCTCGGTCACCCACCGCCCGATGGGGACGATCAGGCCCGTCTGTTCCGCCAGCGGCAGGAACGCGCCGGGCAGCAGCTGGCCCCGGTCGGGGTGGTTCCAACGCAGCAGCGCCTCGGCGCCGGTGATGACCATGCGGCGCACGTCGTAGGTCGGCTGGTAGTGCACCTCGAGCTCACCGGCGGCGAGCGCGCGGTGCAGCTCGGCGCCGAGCGCGAGACGTTCGCTCGCGCGGTCGCGCAGGTCGGGACGGTAGGTCGCGACCTGTCCCCCACCCCGGCGCTTCGCCGCGTACATCGCCAGGTCCGCGTCGGCGAGCAGCACCCCGCCGTCGACGTCGCGGTCGGTCGTGGTGGCGATGCCGATGCTGGCGCTGAGGAACACCTCGCCGCCGTCGATCACGAGGGGCTGGCTGACGGCGGCCAGCAGCCGGGTGGCGAGCGCTTCGGCGCCGACCCGGTCCGCCCCGGCCGCCACGACCACGAACTCGTCGCCGCCGACGCGCGCCACGGTCTCCCCGTCGCGGATGACCGACGAGAGCCGCTGGGCGATGTCGCGCAGCACCTCGTCGCCGACGCCGTGGCCGAGCGTGTCGTTGAGGTCCTTGAAGCGGTCGAGGTCGACGAACAGGACGGCGACGGACCGGTGCAGACGCGGCACCGCCCGCAGCGCCTGGTCGAGCCGGTCGCGCAGGAGGCTGCGGTTGGCCAGACCGGTCAGCACGTCGGTCAGCGCGAGGTCCTCGAGCGCACGGCGCTGGTCGAGCACGGAGGTGACGTCCCAGAAGGTGACGACGGCGCCGCGCCGCCGCCCCCCGATGGCCACGGGACGGGAGCGCAGCTCCACGGGGATGGTGTCGCCGCCGGGGAGCGACAGGTGGACCTCGGTGAGCGCCCGGGAGTCCGGCCCACGCGTCGCGTCACACAGCGGGCACACGTCGAGGGCGCGGTCGTGCAGCAGCTCGTGCTGGGAGGCGCCGACCGGTTCGGCGCCGTCGAGCAGCTCGCGCAGGGCCGCGTTGGCGAACGTGATGGTGCCGAGGAGGTCGACGCCGTAGGTCGGCTGGGGCGCGGCCGCGAGGATGGATTCCGCACGGTGGCGTTCCAGCTCGGCCAGCCGCCAGGTGACGAGGCTGGCCAGGCTCGCCAGCAGGATGTAGAC
>CAYSTY010000375.1:0-2853 GCA_964433685.1 uncultured Actinomycetota bacterium
GGGTGCGAGGTGGACCAGGCCCTGGACCTGGTGGCCTACGCTCGGCAGCTCCCGAACCTGAGCGTCGAGGGACTCATGACCGTCCCGCCGATGCCCCCGACCGATGCCGACCCGAACACCGCCGCCCGCCCCCACTTCGCACGGCTCCGCGAGCTGCGCGACGAGGCCAGGACGCGGTACCCCGAGGTCGTCCACCTGTCGATGGGTATGTCGGCGGACCTCGAGGCCGCCGTCGCCGAGGGCGCCACGATGGTCAGGATCGGCACCGCGATCCTCGGCCCCCGTGGACCACGACCGTGGCGACCGACCGACGACGACCCGGACGCGGCCACGGCCGACGCCGGACCGGCCCGTGAGCAGTGAGGAGCCAGCGTGAGTAGCGGCCTGTGGTACCGGACCTTGGTCTACCTCGGACTCAAGGAGGAGCCCGAGGAGGGCTACGACGACCTCCCGCAGCGGTTCGACGACGCCGGGACCGAGGAGCCGCACCGGCGTTTCGACCCGGCCGGTGACCCTGACCTCGACACCGCCCGGCGTCCCGCCGCGCGCGACGCGGGTCACGAGCCTGCCGCGAACGGTCGGGAGAACGTCCGGCCGCTGCGGGTGGCGGACGCCGACAACGTGCGTCCCATCGGTGCCGCGGTCCGGCTCGCCGTCGTGGAGATCGGCCGTTTCGAGGACGTCGAGGAGGTCGGGTCGCGCTACCGGACCGGCCAGCCCGTGCTCTTCGACGTGCGCGGCGCCGATGCCGCCGTGGCCCGCCGGGTGGTCGACTTCGTCGCCGGGTTGACCTACGCCCTGCGTGGTCGGATGTCGAAGGTCGGCGGGCGGGCGTTCCTGCTCGTGCCCGATGGCGTCACCCTCCCGTCCGACGAGCTCGACCGGGCGGCAGCGCTCGGGTACCGCCTGCCATCGAGGAGCGACGCGTGATCGCGGGGCAGACGCTGTTCCAGGCGGTCCTGTCGACGGCCGCGACCGCGGTGTTCATCTACACGTTGGTGATGCTCGCGTACGTCATCTTCTCGTGGGTCCCGCGCCCGCCCGAACCGCTCGTGCCGATCCGCCTCGGCAGCGCGGCGCTGGTCGAGCCGGTGCTGCGTCCGTTGCGCGGCGTCATCCCGCCGCTGCGGTTCGGGGGCATCGCGCTCGACCTGAGCATCATCATCGTGTTCATCGGTGCGAGCATCCTCCAGCGGGTCCTCGGGAGCCTGGCCGGAGCGGTGGCCTGAGCGCTCGTACGGCCAGGTGCGTCGCCCTGAGGAGGGTGCTGTGGAGTTGACCCCCGAGGCGGTCCGTCGCCACCCGCTGCGTCGCGCGCTGCGCGGGTACGCGACCGACGACGTCGACCGGCTCATCGAGCGGGTCGCGGCCGAGCTCGGCCGCGTCCGCGACGCCCACCACGTCCTCGAGGAACAGCTGCGCGTCACGGCCGACCAGGTCGCGGAGGCCGGCCGTATCGCGTCGACGGTGCAGGAGGCCGAGGCGGTCGCCGACCGCATCGTGCGACAGGCCGAGACCGCGGCCGAACAGATCCGACGTGACGCGGTCGCGGAAGCGGGTCGCGTGCGCGCCGATGCCGACGCGGACGCTGCAGCGATCGTGGAGCAGGCGCAGCAGCTCGCGCGCCGCGAGGTCGAAGCCGCGCGCGGACGTGTCGACCAGGCGGCGGCCCGGCACGCCGACGTGCTCGCGGAGGTGGCTCGGCACCGTGACGAGCTGCAGGTCCAGATCGACGCGCTCACGGCGCTGACCGCCGACCCGCCGCCCGTGGCTCGGGTGGATCTGGTCGCAGGTGAGCTGCCCGACGGTGCGGAGCCGCCGGGGAGCGCCTAGATCACCGGTCGGCTCCGCTAGGGTCCGAACACGCGTGACGGGAGCTGACGTCGCGCGTCACCGCGGGGCCGCTCACGCGTTCTCGTGGGTGCGAACGGACGACCCGCGGAGCGGCCGCGGGTGCGGAAGCGCAAGGGTGCACCGGTGATCTTCCTCAGTTTGGTCCTCGTCATCGTGGCTGCGGTCACGTTGGTGCTCGGGGTCTTCCAGGACGGCCTCGTGCTGATCTACGTCTCGATCGCGACGTGCGTCGCGGCGATGGCGGTCCTCGGCGCCGGGGTGCTCCTGCGCCGTCGTGAGGAGGCCAGCACCGCTCCGGCCAGCTACGGCGCCGCGAACGCGGCGCGTGCCACCGGGGTCGCCCGGACGCCCGCCGCCGACGAGCCCGCGGCGGACACGCCCGCGGTCGCCGACGCACCCGCGACCGACACGCAGCAGACCGCCGTCGTGCGCACGGTGGCGGCGCCGCCCGCGGCCGACGAGTCGTCGGCCGAGCCCGCAGCGGCCGAGACCCCGGCGGACGAGGGCGCGACGGACGCCCAGGTCGCGGAGGTGGCGGTACCCGAGGAGGTGGCGGCGCCCGAGGCGGCAGCCCCGGCCTCGGCGCAGGCGGCTGCGGGCACGACCGAACTGCCAGCCGTCGAACCGACGGAGGACGCCACGGCGGACGAGCCGGACACCGCTGCTGCAGCGGCGCCGCGGCCTGTGAAGAAGGCGGCGGTGCGCAGGATCACGGCCGCCGCGGCCGTCGAGGAGCCGGCCGCCGAGGAGCCGGCCGCCGAGGAGCCGGCCGCCGAGGAGCCGGCCGCCGGGGAGCCGGCCACCGGGGAGCCGGCTGCCGGGGAGCCGGCGAGCGTCGCGGCCGAGCAGTCGGCTGTCACGTCCGGTGCGAGCGACGACCCGCCCGCCGTCGCTCCGGTGGTCACCGAGATCGGGAACGCCGAGGACGCACCCGTGACGGCGACGAAGGCCACGGCGAAGAAGGCGACCGCGAAGAAGGCGACCGCGAAGAAGGCGACC
>CAYSTY010000376.1:0-2851 GCA_964433685.1 uncultured Actinomycetota bacterium
CCACGGTGTCGAACGCCGAGGACGTCGGCCGGTGGCTCGACGAGGTCCGCGACGGGTGCGAGGTGGTGATCGAGGAGCACCGGCCCGTGCCGCTGCGCCACCACTACTTCGTCAACGACCGGCTCCACGACACCTTCCGCGCGGGCCGCAAGGGCGGCGCCACACGCGAGCACCGCGAGGCTGCGTCGCAGGCCCTCGGCGGTGTGCCCAACCCCGACGTGGTGATGCTCGAACGACGCGCCCGGACCCGCAACCGGGTGTCCAACAAGGGCCGGCGGCAGGGGCCCGACGTCAAGCTCCGCTGGCCGAGCCGACCCCACGTCATCGACGAGCTCTCCCAGCGCCGCTGGCTCCCGGCCATCGTCTTCGTCTTCTCCCGTCAGGGCTGCGAGGACGCGGTGTCCCAGCTGCTGCAGGCCGGCGTGCGGCTCACCGACGAACGTGAACGGGAACGCATCGCCGCGATCGTCGACACGATGGTCGGGGACCTGCCGGCCGCGGACCTGCGGGTGCTGAACTTCGCCACCTGGCGGGCCGGACTGATCGACGGGGTGGCGGCCCACCACGCCGGGATGGTGCCGGCCTTCAAGGAGGTCGTGGAGGTCCTGTTCCAGCGCGGCCT
The DNA here is from genome assembly GCA_964433685.1 of uncultured Actinomycetota bacterium. GTDB lineage: Bacteria > Actinomycetota > Nitriliruptoria > Nitriliruptorales > Nitriliruptoraceae > Nitriliruptor. The sequence goes on from CAYSTY010000376.1 coordinate 623, forward strand.
GCTCAAGGTGGTCGTCGCCACCGAGACCCTCGCGCTCGGCATCAACATGCCGGCCCGCACCGTGGTCATCGAACGGCTCGAGAAGTGGAACGGCGAGTCCCACGTCCTGCTCACCCCCGGCGAGTACACCCAGCTGACCGGCCGCGCCGGCCGGCGCGGCATCGACCGGGTCGGCCACGCGGTCGTGCTCTACCAGCGCGACCTCGACTTCCGCACCGTCGCCGGACTCGTCGGGACGCGCACCTACCCGCTGCACAGCTCGTTCGCGCCGTCGTACAACATGGCCGTCAACCTGCTGCGTCGTCACGACCTGCGCGAGGCCGAGGACCTGCTCGGCGCGTCCTTCGCGCAGTTCGAGGCCGACGCCTCCGTCGCGCGCACCACCCTGCGCCTCGAGGAGCTCGAGGAGGGCATGGGCGGCTACGCCAAGCACCTCGAGTGCCACCTCGGCGACTGGCCGGCCTACTGGCAGCTGCGCCGGGAGGTGTCCCGCCGGGAGAAGCGCGAGGCGAAGGAACGACGTCGGGCGGCGGGGGACCGGGTGCGCGACGCCATCGCGGCGCTGCAACCGGGCGACGTGCTGCACGTGCCGTGGCTCGGCAAGCGAGGCCTGGCCGCCGTCGTGGGCGTGCACGTCACCAAGAAGGGCACGCCCATCGCACAGCTGGTCGTCGACGACCGGTCGCTGACCAAGCTCGGTCCGCGCGAGCTCGAGGGACCGCCGGCGATCGTCGAACGGGTGCGGCTGCCCGGGTCCGGCAACCCGCGCCAGTCGGGGTTCCGCCAGGAGGTGGGGGTGAGCCTGCGCCAGCTCGACCCGCCCGGCCTCGACGTCACGACCCTGCCGCGCGACCCGGACCGGCCGAGCGGCCCGTCTCCCGAGGTCACCGAGCTGCACGCGCGGATCCGTGCCCACCCGTGCCACGGCTGCCCCGACCGGGCCGACCACGAACGCTGGCAGCACCGCTTCGACGAGCTCGACGACGAGGCGCGTGACCTGCGCCAACGGGTCGACGCACGGACCGGCAACCTCGTTCGCCAGCTCCACCGCCTCCTACGCGTCCTCGCCGAGCTCGAGTACGTCGCCGACCCCGATGGTGCGCCGCCCGGTGATGCGCGCAGCTGGCACCCCGCCCCGACCGACGCCGGGCGCACGCTGGCGGGCATCTACAGCGAGGTGGACCTGCTCGTCGCCGAGTCGCTGCGCCGCGGGCTGCTCACCGACCTCGAGCCCGACGAGCTCGCCGGCGTCGCCGCGCTGTTCCTCTACACCCCCCGCGGCGGGGACCCCACCGAGGATCCGGAGCTGCCCACCGTCCGGCTCTACGAGGCCACCGAGGACATCCTCGACCTCGCCGACGAGCTGCGGCGCCGCGAACGCGCCGCCGGGGTGCGGCCCCTGCGCGACCTCGACGCCGGGTTCGTCGCGGCGGCGTGGCGCTGGGCCGGCGGGTCCGACCTCGACGACGCGCTGGGGGACCTCGAGCTCACCGGCGGCGACTTCGTCCGCAACGTCAAGCAGGTCGCCGACCTCGTCGGGCAGCTGCGGTCGGTCGGGGACGACGGGCTGAGGCTGGCCGCGGAGCGCGCCCTCGACGGGCTGCGGCGTGGCATCGTCGAGTCCTGACCGTCGGCAGCACTAGCCTCCGCCGTCCCGCATCGTCCCCGGTCCGGAGCGCTCGTGCCCCTGTCCGCCTCGCTCCTCGACGACCTGACGTCGGTCACGGGCCTGCCGGCCGTGACCGACCCGGACGTGACCGGTCCGTACGCGCACGACTGGTGGCCCCGGCTGCTCATGCGCCGCCGCGCGGGGGAGGACCTGCCCACCCCGGACGCCGTCGTCACCCCACGCGACCGTGACGAGGTCGCCGCCGTCGTCCGCTGGTGCGCGGCCAACCGGGTCGCCGTCGTCCCGTTCGGCGCAGGGACCGGGGTCTGCGGCGGCGCCAGCCCGGTCGCCGGCGCCATCACCCTGGACCTCAAGCAGCTGCGCACCATCGGGGAGCTCGACGAGGTCTCCGGCGTCATCGAGGTCGAACCGGGGGTGATCGCGCAGCGGCTCGAGGACCACCTCGCCCACCGCGGCTGGACCCTCGGTCACCACCCGAGCAGCGTCCACGCCTCGACCATCGGCGGGTTCCTCGCCATCCGCTCGGCCGGGCAGGCCTCGGCCCTCCACGGCAAGCTCGAGGACACCGTCGTCGGGCTCGAGGTCGTGCTCGCCGACGG
>CAYSTY010000377.1:0-2835 GCA_964433685.1 uncultured Actinomycetota bacterium
CCCCAACAACGTCGGTGGCGACATCGCCGGTGGGGTGACCGACCCGCTCCAGCTCGTCGCCCGGCCGCGCCTGGCGGTCGATCCCTACCGGACCGGTGTGCCCGGCCTGTTCCTGTGCTCCTCGTCGACCCCGCCCGGCGGCGGCGTCCACGGCCTGTGCGGCTACCACGCGGCCCGATCGGCGCTGAAGGTCCTCACCGCTTGACCGCCTGACCGCCCGGCCGGCTGAACGGACCGGTGCGGTCGCGCCGTGCGTCACGTCGTGAGCGCCGCGCCGTCAGCGCCCGATGGCCTCGAGCACCTCGATGGCGTCGGTGAGGGTGCGCACCCCGACCCGCCGCATGCCCGGCGTGCGGACCCCGTCGAGCTCGTGGTCCTGCGCGGCCGGGTACAGCAGCAGGTCGGCACCGTCGGCGTGGGCGGCACGCGCCTTGAGCTCCAGCCCGCCGATCCGGGTGACGGCCCCGGTGAGCGGATCGAGGACGCCCGTCCCGGCCAGCTGCCAGCCCGGAGCGAGCCGCTGCCCCGACGCGTGGGCGTAGGCCGCGATGGCGACCATCAGGGTGTGCGACGCCCCGACGGGCATGTCGCGGACCGGTTCACGCAGCGCCGCGACGTGCCCGAACGGCACGCCACCGGTGGTGTACGCGTCGAGCGAGGTGTGCCACCGCAGCTGCACCCGCTGCAGGGTGTCGGAGGGCGCGCCGTCGAACCGGTCACCGTCGAGGGTGGAGAACCACGGCCCACCTTCCGGCTCCAACGTCCGGGCGCCCCGCAGGTCGCCGGCGCTGCGGATGGGGCGGCCGTTGAAGCGGTCGACCCGCACCTCGCGGCCGTCGGGGGTCTCGCCCACCATCCACAGGCGCACGGGGGCGGCGACACCGGCGGCCTGCATCCCGAGCGCCGCCGCGACCGGCTCGTTGACACGCGGCCGCAGCCAGTCGGGCGGATCGAGCTGGAGCAGGTCCGCGGGCGCGTCGTCGGGGTCGCGGACGAGCTGGTCGGTCAGCGCCTGGAGCACCGGGTAGTACCCGAGGACGGTCAGGTAACGCATCGAGGTGGTGTCGACCGCTTCCCCGCCGATGGCGAGGGTGAGCTCCCGGCTCGCGCCGTGTCGCAGCCCACCCTGGAGCCACGGGACCGGCATCAAGGACAGCACGACCAGGGCCACCAGCCACCGGGCGGCCCACATCGGTCGGCGTCGGGTCCGTCGCACGTCGTCCTCGGTCCGGGGGCCGCGCTCGCAGCGGCCACCATCTTCCGTACAGGGTCGGCCGTGTGACCGCGGCCCGCAGGCGAGCGGGTCGAGGTGGGCGCGCAGCGGGCGTGACCGGGCGGCCGGGAACCTGCCGCCGGGCCCGTCCCCGCCCGGACGGTCGGCGGAGTCGAGGTAGCCTCCGGCGGAGCGAGAGGAACGTCGTGACCGAGCCCGAGACGACCGTCGAGCGCGATCCGTTCGCGCCCGTGGACGCCTCGCCGCGCGGTCGGACGCTGCTCGCGGTGCTGGCGTTGGTGTGCGCCGTCCTGGCCGCGTTCAAGGGCGCCGCGGCGCTGACCGGACCCATCGGGATGGTGCTCGGGATGTTCGCGCACGTGAAGGGCAGCCGGCTCGGGCTGCCCGCGGCGATCGCCTCGGGTGTGGCCACCGTGTTCGGCATGTCCGTCACCTTCCTGTTCGGCTGATCGACCGACCGACCGTCCGCGCCGCTCCCGGCCCGGGCCGACCCACCCACCCCGGAGGTGATCCACGTGCCCATCGGCCACGACGGCAGGCTCGTCCTCGTCGCGTTCACCGGCTCCTCGGACGCGCCCGTCGACGCCCACCTCGAGGTGGTGCTCGCGGCGCTGGACGAGGCGGCCACGCGCCCGGGTCGCGGCGCGGTCGACCTCGGTGTCGTCCTCGAGGGGGCGCCCGCGGCGCGGTACGCCGACCGCCTGCGGGACCGCCACCTGCTCGTGGTGCCGGCCGACGACCCCACCCAGGACCGGTTCGCCCTCGTCGACGGGGACGGCTTCGGCGCCGCGATCGAGCAGCTCGCACCCGACCTCACCGCGGTGCGCCTGCGGTGGCACCCCGACGACGAGCCGGAGGTCAAGAAGGGCCAGGCCCTCGGCCTGACCAGGCTCGCGGCGTGGCTGCACGAGACCGACCGGTCGCTGGTCATCGACCTGGCGGTCGTGGCGACCGAGGCCGACCTCGCCGCCGTCGACGGGGACCCCGATCGGTTCGCGCGCGAGCTGCGTCCCGAACGCACCCGCGACGCCATCGTCGAGATCCGCGACCTCGGGGTCGAGGCCGACCTGTGGGCGGTCGACGCGCGAGCGGCCGACCTCGACGAGCTGGCCGCCGTCGTCGTCGACGCCGGCCGCGACCACGTGGGTTTCCTCGTCCGCTCGGGAGGCGCGGCCGACGCACCGGGCGTCGCAACGCCAGCCGGTGCCGGCGCCGCCGCCTACCGTGGCGTGGTCGTCGAACCTGGACGGTGGGCGGCCGAGCTCGCAGCGCTCGACCGCGGGGACGCCGACCGGGCGAGCACCGTCGCGGTGCTCGCCGCCGACCTCTCCGACCTCTCCGACCTCTCCGACCGTACGGCCGCACCGCCGGCCTGAAGCACCCCGAAAGGCGCCTCCGTGGCCGTCATCAAGACGATCGACCTCGTCGGTGTCTCGACCGAGTCCTGGCGCGACGCCGCGCACAAGGCGCTCGACGAGGCGACCAAGACCCTGCGCAACGTGGAGGGGTTCACCGTCCTCGACACCTCTGCCGTCGTCGAGGGCACCGAGATCGCCGAGTACCACACGCACGTGCGCATCAAGTTCCGCATCTCGCGGTGA
>CAYSTY010000378.1:0-2830 GCA_964433685.1 uncultured Actinomycetota bacterium
CCGGTGAGCACCACCGCCACGAGGCCGTCGACGATCAGCCCACGGCGGCGCACCTGCCGTAGCCGGGCAGGTGGCTGGTCGATCCCGGAGGTGTCCACGGCGGCGAGGGTAGGTGCAGGTGACCGTCGGACGGGTCCGTCCCACGGTTGACCGCGGCTCACCTCCGAGGGGGACGCGCGACGCCGCGCGACCGACGAGGGTGCCTTCACGCGCCCCGACCTCACGGGGCCGACCGACCACCCCTCCCCCGATGACGGAGCGTGCTGTGCTGCGCGTGAGCGGCCTCCGCAAGACCTACGGTGAGGTGACGGCCCTCGACGGGCTGTCCCTGACCGCCCGGCCCGGCCGGATGCTCGGCTTCCTCGGCCCGAACGGTGCCGGCAAGACCACCGCGATGCGGGCCACCTTCGGGCTCGTCAGCCTCGAGGCCGGCGAGGTCCGCTGGCGTGACGAACCGATCACCAGCGACGTCCGACGCCGCTTCGGGTACATGCCCGAACAGCGCGGCCTCTACCCCCGGATGCTGGTGGGACGACAGCTGCGCTACCTCGCCGAACTCCACGGCGTGGCCCCCGACGAGGCTGCGGCCGCGACCACGAGGTGGCTCGAGGCGCTCGGCCTCGGCGACCGGGCCGAGTCCAAGCTGACCGACCTCTCGCACGGCAACCAGCAGCGGGTGCAGCTGGCCGCCTCCCTGGTCCACGAACCCGAGCTGCTGGTGCTCGACGAGCCGTTCAACGGCCTCGACCCGATCGGGGTCGAGGACATGAGCGCGGTCCTGCGCGAGCGGGCCGCCGAGGGCGCGACGGTCGTGTTCTCCTCCCACCAGCTCGAGCTGGTCGAGGAGCTGTGTGACGACGTCGTCATCATCGCGGCCGGGCGCGAGCGGCTCGCGGGGACGCTCGAGGAGGCACGGGCCGCCGCCAGCTACCGCCGCGTCGAGGTGCGGCTCGCGGGCGGCGCGCCGGTCACCCCACCGGCCGACGCCGAGCTCGTGGACGCCCGCGAGGGTGTGGTCCGCCTGCGCATCCCGGTGTCCACCACCCTCCACGAACTGGTGGCCGCGCTCGAACCGCAGGGGACGATCGAGCACCTGACGTTCACCGCACCCCGCCTGACCGAGGTCTTCCGCGACGTCGTCGGCGCGTCCATCACCGACTTCGAGCAGGCCGCCGCCGGGGACCGCCCCGCCACGACCACGGAGGTGGCCTCGTGACCGCGTTCCAGACCATCCGCCTGATCACCAAGCGCGAGCTGCGCGAACGGGGCGCGACGCGCGGGTTCTACATCGGTACCGCGATCACCATCATCATCGTGGTCGCCGGCATCGTCCTGCCCTCCGTCCTCGGGGGTGACGGGCCGGACGAACGTCAGCTCGGCGTCGTCGGCGAGGCGCCGGCCGAGCTCGGCAGCCAGCTCGAGGCGGTGCTGCCCGAGGACGCCGAGGTCGCCGTCACCGAACTCGCCGACCGCGACACCGCCGTCACGGCGCTCGAGGAGGGTGAGCTCGACGCCGTGCTCGTCGACCGCAGCGAGCTGCTCGCCGACGGCAGCGGCGACGACGAGCTGCGCGCCGCGCTCGACGGCGTCCTCCAGCTCGACGCGGTCGGTCAACGGCTCGACGAGCTGGGCGTCGACCCGGCCGCCGCCGGCCAGGTGTTGGCCCCGGCCGCCCCGCTCGAGCTCGTGGACATCGGCGCGGACGACGCCGAGGGCACCGATCCCGGCGACGGCGGGTTCCTCATCGCCATCGGCCTGACCATCCTGCTCTTCCTCGGCATCCAGATGAACGGCGCCAGCGTCATGACCGGGGCCCTCGAGGAGAAGTCCTCGCGCGTGGTCGAGGTGCTGGTCAGCGTCGCCCGGCCGTGGCAGCTGCTGGCCGGCAAGCTGCTCGGGATGAGCATCCTGGCCATCGTCCAGATCGGTCTGGTGGTCGCCGCGGCGCTCATCGCCAACGCGTTCGCGGACACCTTCGAGCTGCCGGCCGCGACGGGGACGCTGGTCGCCACCAGCATGCTGATGCTGGTCGCCGGGTTCCTGTTCTACGCCTCGCTCTACGCGGTGGCCGGGACGCTGGCGTCCTCGCTCGAGGACGCGCAGTCGTCCGCGGGACCGCTCGGTTTCCTGCTGACGGGGGCCTACTTCGCCGTCTTCTTCGTGGTGCTGCCGAGCCCCGACTCCATCTGGAGCGAGGTGCTCAGCTACGTGCCGGCCACCGCGCCGTTCACCGTCCCGGCCCGGCTCGGGCTCGGTGAGATGACCACCGTGGAGGCGCTGATCTCCGTCGTGGTCACGCTCGTGACGGCCTTCGTGACGGTGCGGCTCGCGGGACGGTTGTACGCGAGCTCCCTGCTCGCCGGCGGCAAGCAGTCCTGGCGTGACGCCTGGCGGGGGGAGCCGGTCCGCTGACGGGTGCCGCTCCGGGACGCGCGGCGTGCGCTGGTCCCGCCCCTCCGGGCGGGTCCGAGCGCGCGCCGCGCTCACGTACCGACGGGTACCTCGACTTCCACCGGAGAACGTGCGGGTGCAACGTCCCGGTCCTAGGTTCGGCGGTGGTGAGGAGCGCGGGTCGTCGGCATCGGAGATCGTCGGCGACCGCCAGGCAGGCTCGGCGTCGGCCCCGACGTCATCTGTCGTCCCTGCGGTCCTCGCCGTGCACCGCCGGATGGTCCGCGCGGTGTCCGATCAGGGAGCCACCTCGTGACCCGTCGCGACCGTCAACCGCGGCCGTTCCGGCGCACGGTCAGCCTCGCGGCAGCGGGAGCCCTCGCGCTCACCGCCATGCCGCTCGGCGCCAGCGCCCAGGAACCCGCCCCACCGCGGAGCA
>CAYSTY010000379.1:0-2830 GCA_964433685.1 uncultured Actinomycetota bacterium
ATGCGGCTGCGCCCGCCGAGGCCCGTCTGGCGGCGATGCTCGCGGGTGCCGGACACCCCCGGGTGCCCATCGGACCGGGGCTGCGGACCCAGCTCGTCGACGCCGCGGTCGCCGCCGTCGCGGGCCGAGCGCGGGGGTGCCGGGTCGTGCTCGTGCTCGAGGACCTCCACTGGGCCGACGACGGCACGTCGGCCGTGCTCGGTGAGTTCAGCGAACCCGTCCCCGGACGCGACGTGGTCGTGCTCGGTACGCGCCGCGGGACGCCGCGGCCCGTCGGGATGCGCCACCTCGACGCGGTGACGCCCGCGCAGCGGCTGCGCGTGCTCCCGTTGGCCCCGCTCGATCCCGGCGAGGTCGCCGACCTCGTCACCGGACGGGTGGGGCGACCACCGTCGGACGACCTGACCGCGCACGTCGCCCGTGCCGGCGGGAACCCGCTGTACGTCGGCGAGCTCCTCGACGCGCTCGCGGAGCAGGGATCGCTCGTCCACGGCGCGGACGCGGTGCGGACCACCGTCGACGTCACGGGAGCGTCGTTGCCTCCCAGCCTGCGCATCACCCTCCTCCGCCGGTTGAGCGGGCTCCCGGACAGCGCGCTCGACGCGCTCCGGCTGGCGGCACTGCTCGGTACGAGCTTCGCGGTCGAGGATCTCGCGGCAGCGCTCGACGAGCCGGTGCCGGCGACGGTGGCGCGGCTCGACGAACCGCTGCGGGCCGGGTGGCTGCGCGGGGACGGCCGTCAGCTGCGGTTCCGGCACGACCTGGTGCGCGACGCGCTGCACGACGACACTCCGGAGGCCGTCCGGCGCGGCCTGCACCGGCACCTGGCCGATCGGCTCGCCGCAGCGGGACGCGCCCCCCACGAGGTCGCCCACCACCTCGTGCTCGGCGCCACGCCGCCCGACCTCGAGGCAGCGACCTGGTTGCACGCCGCGGGCCGTCGTGCGTCGTCACGCGAACCCCGGGCGGCGGTCGAACTGCTCGAAGCGGCGTTGCTGCTCGACCCCACGTCAGGTCGACGCCGTGACGCCGTCGAGGTCGAACTCGCCGTGGCGCGGTGCTGGGCCGGGCAGGTCGGGGCGGGGGAGTCGGAGCTACGTGAGCTGCTCGCGCGGCCGCACGACCCCGGGGTGGACACCGAGGTGCGCCTGGCACTGGCGCGCTCCCTCATCCTCGGTGGCGACAGCGCGGACGCGCTCGAGGTCCTCGCATCGGACTCCCGGCCGGACCGGCCGGCGCCGGAGCGGGCACGGCTGGAGGCCGAACGGTGCCTCGCGAACCTGCTGCGCGGCGACCTCGATGGGGCGCACGCGGCCGCGGACCTGGTCCTCGCGACCGTCGACGCAGACGACGAGAGCCGGTGCCTCGTCCACGCCACCCGTGCCGCGCTGCTCGCGTTGGCCGGTCGCTCGGCCGATGCGGTCGACGCAGGCAGGCGGGCCGTGGCCATCGCCGCGTCGAGCCGCGAGCGCGAGACCGCCCGGCGCCCTCCGCAGCTGTTCCTCGGCTCCGTGCTGCTCGATGCCGACCGCTTCGACGAGGGCTGGCAGCTGCTGCACGAGGGGCGCCGGACCAGCGAGCTGCTCGGTGCCGTCTGGGACCTACCCCTGGTGCACCTGATCACGGCGCGGGGTCGCTACCTGGTCGGCGACCTCGACGACTGCCTGGCCGAGGCGGAGACGGCGCTGCACCTCGCCGACGAGGTCGGTACCCGCGTCCTCGAGGTGTGGGGGCACGCCCTGGTCGCGCACGTCCACCTGCACCGCACGGACCGGGCGGCGGTCGAGGTCGCGCTGCGTGCGGGGGAGCAGGTGGTGGGGCGCACGGGACCCGAGGTCCGCGGCATGGACTGGCTCGTGTGGGCGCGGGCGCGGGCCCTGGCCCAGGCCGGGGACCACGAGGTGGCGCGGCAGCTGCTGGTGGCGGTCTGGGACGGGCACCGCCGACGCGGCATGCGCTCCGAACGCCGCCTGCTCGGTCCCGAGCTCGTGGCGTTGCACCTGTCGGTCGGCGATCGTGCTGCGGCCGAGGAGGTGGCCGGGGCGGTGGAGGAGCTCGCCGAGCTGGCCGGCACGCCCAGCACCGCGGCGGCCGCGTTGCACGTGCGCGGCCGCGTCGCCGGTGACCCGGCCCTGCTGGTCGCGGCCGCGACCGCGACCGCCGACACCCCCTGTCGGACCGAGCACGTGGCACAGGCGCTCGCCGCCGCCGACCTGCTCCGGGTGCTCGGGCGGGTCGAGGACGCCATCGGCTGGTACGGGCGGGCCGCCGAGGTCGCAGGTGGTGCCGGCATGACCCGGGCGGCCAGGCGTGCCGGCGCGGCGCTCCGGGAGCTGGGGGTCCGCAGCGGGGTCCGTGGACGACGGACGCGCGCGGTCACGGGGTGGGAGGCGCTGACGCCGACGGAACGGGCCGTCGCGGAACTGGCGGCCCAGGGGTTGTCGAACCCGGAGGTCGGCGACCGGCTGTACATCTCGCGCCGGACGGTGCAGACCCACCTCTCACGGGTCTACGCCAAGCTCGCGATCGCGTCACGGGTGGAGCTCGCGGCCGTGGTGGCGCGCCGCGCTTGAGCGGCTCCGGCCTCACCGCGGGTCGCCGTCGGGCAGGCCGGTGCCGGCCCGGCCCACGAGCTCCTCGGACAGCACGCGCATGAGGCCGAGCCAACCGTCGAACGGTACCTCGACCCCGTCGGGTCGGTGCACGGTCCCGGTCGGTGGGTCGTGGCCGTCGAGGTCGATCACGATGCGCACGCCACCACCTCCCGGCTCGGCGGCGTGGGGGCCGGGCGGGCCGCACCCCGCGGGGCGGGGACACGGCGCCCATCCGG
>CAYSTY010000380.1:0-2816 GCA_964433685.1 uncultured Actinomycetota bacterium
GGTACCAGTCCACCGGGTTGTCCCGGTGTTGCCTGAGGTACGGCGAGGTCTCGTCCGCCAGCCTGTTGATGACGACCACTCCCCTCGACGGCGTCGGCCCGGTCCGGGCCGCGTCCGTGCGAGGGTAAGGGCGCACCGCGTCGTGGGTACGGCGGGCCCCGGTCGGTCGGTACCGGTTCGGTCAGCGGGACCGGTTCGGTCGGCGAACCATCGGCGGGCCGAGCACGCCGGTGCCGAACACGCCGGGCGGGCGGCCGCCACCGGGACCGTGCGGCGGTGGCCAGCCGATCGCCGCCACCTCGCCGACCCGGAGGGTGACCGCGCTCCCGGAACGGTTGCCGTGCCCGTCCACCAGCCCACCGGGCGGTACGTCCACGGTCGCCGGGACCGCGGGCAGCGTGAGCGTCCACCCGTCGGCCGTGGCGTCCCACGTCGCCTCGTGGCGCTGGCCGTCGACCACGCACCGCACCGTGCCACCGGACGGGGACCGCTCCCGTGCCCGGAGCACCACGCGGGGATCGGGCGGCGGGTGCTGCGCGTGGAAGACCAGCGTGCCACCGGCGTGGTCGACCCCGAGCAACCGGAGCGCGTCCGAGGCGACCACCGCGAACACCCGGCTGGTCAGGTCGGCGGCGACGCCACGGACGGCGAACCGGTAGCGGCCGAGCGGAAGATCCGCCGGCACCTCGTAGCGGGCCTGGTAGCGGCGTCCCCGCTGCTCCCAGACCGTGCCGACGTCGAGGTCGTCGGCGACCGCGACGAAGCTGCCGTCCTCGTCGCGGCGCTCGAGCACCAGGAACGGTCGGTCGAGCGGGCGGTCGTCGCCGCGCCTGGCGCCACGCCACGCGAACGTGATCGTGTCGAACCTCGCGACGACCTCCGGAGGTTCGGTGAGGACGCGCAGACGCCGCGCCGGCGTCCGGCCCGGTGGTTGCACCCCGTCCGGTGAGCTCCACCGGCCGCTGCCCGGGTCGGGTGCCACGACCGGTGCCGGTCCCCCGCCGGTGACGAGCGCGGCGGTCAACGCCGCGTGGGTGCGTTCGACCAGCAGGCTGGTGTGCCGGCCGAAGACGGTGTGCCCGCCCTCGTAGTGCTGCTGGTCGTACTCCTCGGGGGTGGTGAAGTAGCCGAGGTAGGACTGCGCGAGGCCGACCACCATCGCGTCCGTGCAGGCGCCCGCCGCCGCTTCCAGCGCCGCCGCACGCGTGCGACGCCCGGTCTCCACGGTGGGTTCGCCCGGGACCGACAGCAACAGCCGGTCGCCGATGCGCACGACCGTGATGTCGGCGTGGCGTGGGTGCGGACCCGGCATCGCCAGGAGCTTGCGACCGTGGACGGGTGATGCCAACCAGCGCGGTCGACGTCGGCCCTCGAGGCCCAGCCCGAAGAAGAACGACGGTCCGTTCATCCCACCGCCGATGAACGGCAGGCCGAACCACGGCCGGTCGCCGACGCGCCGGCCTGGCGCGACCTCCTGTCCGGCGTACTCGATCCGCTGCCCACGGCTGGCGACCGCCACCTCGGCGGTGGGGGTGGCGCCGTCCCACGCGCGGCGCATCGCGTCCGCCACCCGCCGCCCGGTCCGGTCGGCGCAGGCGTGCTGGTTGACCTCGTCGTAGGTCGGGATGAGGTCACCCTCGTTGCCGTTGGTCACGATCGCCACCGGGGTGTCCGGGCCGAACGCGCGCCGGAAGTGGCGCGTCGCGGCGCCCGGGTAGTCCGACGAGAAGTGGACGTTGGCCGGCCCGATGGTGGTGGGGTGGGCCGAGAAGTGGGCCCAGGCCGCGAGCGGTCGGCCGTCGGCGGCGTCGACCCGCAGGAGCCGCAGGTCCACGTCGCGGGGGTGGTCCTCACCGTCCGGGTCGAGGTCGAGCGTGCCGGTCCCCGGGTAGAGGTCGAGCCCGTGGTTGGCGAGGTGCGCCTCCAGCGACCGGGTCCGGTTGGCGTCGTCGAGCCGGACCTGGGACCACGCGGCGCGGGCCGGGACCCGGGCGGCGTCCGCCGCCGCGACGGCCTGCGCCGCACGCTGCGCGACCCAGCCGCCGGGACGGTTCGGACCGGCGTGGGTGTGGGTCGCCGCGACGACGAGGTTGGTGGCGTCGTAGCCGAGCGGCGCGACCCGTTCGAGCACCCACGGTGTGATCAGCGGCGCGCCGAGGTCGACGGTCAGCAGGCACACCTTCGCGTCCCCGTCGTCGAGCACGAGCGCGTGCGCGTGCAGCCGCGAGGCGACACCGCGGGCCCGCAGGTCCGGCCGGACGTACCCGAAGAAGTCCCCGCCGAGCCGCGGCGTGATGTCCCGGCTGGCGACCCCGACCTGCAGCAACGCGGTGCTCCCGTCCCGAGCGGCACCGCGGTGCGGCCCGGGCGGGCGCCGCGGGGCCGACGCGAGCTCGGGACGCTAGCCGAGGCGCTGGACGAGGCCGTCGGCCCGGCGGGGCCCTCCTCCCGGCCTACGCTGCCCCGTCCCCACCGTGCGAGGACACCGTGACCGAACCGACACCGCGTCGGACGCCGCTGAGCACGCCGGACGCCGATCCGCGGGCGTGCAGCCTGGGGACGCGGGTCCACGCCCTCGGCCGGGTGTCGTTCTTCGCCGGGCTCGACCACGACCGGCTCCACCGGGTCGACGAACGGGCCGAGATGCGCGGCGTCGACGCCGGCGAGGCGATCTACCTCGCCGGTCACCGTGCCGACCGGCTGTACGTCGTCGCCAGCGGTGCGCTCAAGCTGACCGGGACGGCGCCGGGTGCGGACGAGGTGCTGCTCGACGTCCTCGGATCCGGGTCGTTCCTCGGGACCCTGCCGGTGCTCGG
>CAYSTY010000381.1:0-2802 GCA_964433685.1 uncultured Actinomycetota bacterium
CGGCTGATCGCCTGTTCGAGCAGGAGGTGGTGGAGCTCCACCTCGCCGTGCGCCACCACTGGTCCGCTGAGCACGTCGAGCCGGAGGTCGGCCTCGGCGCGACGCACGACCGGTTCCACCTCGCCGACGACGCGCACGCGGACGCCCTCGACCCCGCCGTGCCGCGCGAGCAGCACGTCGGCGTCCTCGACCACGGCGTGGTCGGCCAGACCCGCGTGGACGTGCGGGGTCGGGCTGGACAGCTCGACCGGTGCACCGGTCCGCACCGCGGCGAGCACGACCCGTGCGACCTCGCGGTCGGACGCGCCGGGACCGACCCGGACCACGACGCGCCGGTACGGCCGGTAGCGGAGGACGTTGGCCTCGGACCGAAGCCCGGTGGGATCGTGCTCGAGCCCGAACCGGGTCCGCCACGCGTGCTCGTCGGAGCGCACCGCGGCCTCGAGCCACGCACGCTCCTCGTCGGTCGCTGCGGCCAGCGCCGGCGCGACCCGGGACGCGACCGGCTCGGCCGGTGCGTCACCCGCCGCCGGCAGGCCGGTCTCACGCCACGTGCCGAGCTGCGCCACGTAGTGCGGCCCGCCCGCCTTCGCGCCGGGGCCGACCGACGATCGCTTCCACCCGCCGAACGGCTGGCGCTGCACGATCGCACCGGTGATGTGCCGGTTCACGTACGCGTTGCCGACCTGCACCTTGGCCAGCCACCGTTCGACCTCGCGGTCGTCCAGGGAGTGGATGCCGCCGGTCAACCCGTACCCCGTGGCGTTCTGGATCGCGATGGCCTCGTCGAGGTCGCGTGCCCGGATGATCGCGAGCACCGGACCGAACCACTCGGTGGTGTGGGTCCAGCTCCCGGGCACCGTGCCGACGCGGACACCCGGCGACCACAGACGACCGTCCTCTGACAGGCAGCGCGGCTCGACCAACCACCGCTCCCCCGGCTCGAGGGTCGTCAGCACCCGTTCGAGCTTCCCGGTCGGTGGGGAGATGACCGGTCCGACCGTGGTCGCGAGGTCCGTCGACGGTCCGACCGCGAGGCTCGTGACCGCGTCGACGAGCTGGTCGATGAAGCGAGGTTCGTCGGCGACGTCACCGATGCAGATCGCCAGGCTCGCGGCGGAGCACTTCTGACCGGCGTGACCGAACGCGGAGCGGACGAGGTCGGCGACGGCGAGGTCGAGGTCCGCGGCAGGACTGACGATCAGCGCGTTCTTGCCGCTGGTCTCGGCGAACAGCGGCACGCCGGGGTTCCAGCTGCGGAACATCGTGGCGGTCTCCGACGCGCCGGTGAGCACGATGGCGCCGAGCCGAGGGTCGGCGACCAGGGCACGCCCGACCTCGTCGTCGTCGCACGGCAGGAAAGCCAGCAGGTCGTCGGGCACGCCGGCCGCCCAGCACGCCGCGGCGACGAGCTCGGCGCAGCGGCGCGTCTCGGGCGCGGGCTTGAACACCACACCGTTGCCCGCGGCCAACGCGGCCAGCACCCCCCCGGCCGGGATGGCGACCGGGAAGTTCCACGGTGGCGTGACCAGCACCACCCCGAGCGGGTCGTGCTCGAGGCCCGTCACCCCCTCGAGCTCGAGGCACCGTTCGGCGTAGTAGCGCGCGAAGTCGATGGCTTCGGACACCTCGGGGTCGGCCTCGCCCACGGTCTTGCCCGCCTCGTGGACCATCACGCGGATCAGCTCGCCGCGCTGGCGGGCGAGCTCCGCCGCGACACGGTGCAGGACCTGCCGACGTCCGGCGGCACCGCGGGCGTGCCAGTCGGGCTGCGCCGCGGCGACGCGCGAGACCGCCTCCTCGGCAGCCACGGGGTCACGCGGGACGGGGGTCCGCAGCGCCTGCGGCGGCTCGGCGACCAGCGCTGCGGCCCAGGCCCGGTTGGGCGCGAGCGACGGGTCGGTGTCGGGTTCGTTCTCGAAGTGGTCGAGGACCCGCGGCTGCTCGCTGCTGCGGTCCTGGTCGCGGCGCGGACGCACGCTGACCTCGTCGCGCCGCGCCACCGCCTCGCGGAACCGTGCGACCTCGTGGTCGAACACGGCCGGGTCGGTGGCCAGGTGCGGGAGGGCACGCAGGAAGTTCTGCGGCGCCGAGGTCTCCTCGAGCCGGCGGAACAGGTAGGAGATGGCGACGTCGAAGTCGTCCTGGGCGACGACCGGCGTGTAGAGGCGCAGCTCACCGGCGCGTCGTTCGACCGCGGCGGCCTCACCCGGTGCCATGCCCTGGAGCATCTCGACGCGGACGTGCTCGGCGAGGCCCCGCTGCTCGGCGAGCAGCAGGGACCAGGCGACGTCGAACAGGTTGTGGCTGGCGATCCCGACCGTGACCGCACCGACGTTCGCCGGGTCGAGGATGCGATCCACGAGCCGCTTGTAGTTCGCGTCCGTGTCGGCCTTGGTCGGGTAGGGCGCGGCGGGCCACCCGTGGAGCTCGGCGTCGACCCGTTCCATCGCGAGGTTGGCGCCCTTGACCAGACGGATGCGGATGGCCGCGCCGCCGGCGTCACGTCGTGCACGCGCCCACGAGGTCAGCTCGGTGAGCGCGTCGACGCTGTCGGGCAGGTACGCCTGGAGCACGATGCCCGCGTGGACGTTGCGCAGGTCCGGCTCGTCGAGCAACCGCGTGAAGGCGGCGATGCTGAGCTCGAGGTCGCGGTGCTCCTCGAGGTCGAGGTTGACGAAGGTCGGCGGGTCGGTGGCCGCGGCGGCGAGGTACAGCTCGCGGAGCCTGGTGGTGATCCGGTCGACCTCGGCGTCGAACGCCCACGGGTGCAGCTGGGAGACGATGCCGCTGATCTTGACC
>CAYSTY010000382.1:0-2795 GCA_964433685.1 uncultured Actinomycetota bacterium
ACGAACTCCTCGGCGTTCTCCTCGAGGACGTCGTCGATCTCCTCGAGCAGCTCGTCGACGTCGTCGAGGACCTCGCGCGACTCGGTGGTCGTGTCGGTCGCGGCCTCGGTCTCGACCTCGTCCTGCTCCCTGGACGCGCCACCCTTGCGGGCCTGCCCACCGTCGCTCACGCCGCGCTCCTAGCTCGGGGACCCTGCCTGGGGCATCAGACTACCCACGTCCCCGGGACGGGTCGCGGGGCGTCACCGCACGGCGCTCACGCGTGAGGCCAGGAAGCGGGACGCTGCCTCGTCCTGATCCCCGAGCACGTCGGCGAGGGCGCACATGCCGGCGTCGATCGCGTCCAGCGGGACGTGCCGGGCCTGCAGCAGCTCGGTGAGCCAGGTCTGGAACTCGTCGAAGACGGTCGGGTCGTCCACGAGCCGGGTCGCGGCGACGTAGCGCACGATGAACGCGAGGTCCTCGAACGTCCGGTCCCGCTGGTGGGTGGTGTACGCGGCGACACCCGCGTGTCGCTCCTCGAGGAGCGACATGGCGCGCGCGGCGATGTCGTCGGCGGCCGCGTCCAGACCGAGCGCCGACAGGTCGAGGACCGTGGGAGCCTCGCCGAGGGTCACGGGGGCGACCCGCCACCTGCGGATGAGCTCGGTCGCGCTGGCCGCGTCGGCGGCCCAACCGTCGGCACCGAGCTTGCGGGCCCGCCGTTCGTCGACGGCACGACCGCCCACGATGGCGGGGACCCCGCAGCCGTGCGCCGCCTCGATGACCCGTGCGACACCCGTGTACGACAGGGCGAGGTTGCAGGTGATGGCGACGGCGTCGGGCGCGCGACGGGTCAGGAACCGGCGCAGGTCCGCCTGGGGGGTCGACGCCCCGAGGAACAGCACCCGGTGCCCCTCGGTCCGAAGCGCCTCGGCGAACAGCTGCGACGGCAGGGCGTGCCAGTCCCCCTCGGCGCACGCGACGACGACCAGCCCCTCCGGTGTCGGCACGGGGGCGAGACCGGCGACGGCTTCCAGCGCCGCCTGGGTCACCCCGGTGACCAGGTGCTCGTCGGCGGTGTTCCACTCCCCGCGGTGCCAACGCCGTCCGACCTCGAACTGGACCTCGCGGAACAGCTCGTCGAGGATGGTCGCGAACGGGACCCCGGCGTCGAGCAGATCCAGCGTGACCCGGACGGCGCCGGTCCGTTCGCCGGCGATGGCGTGGTCGAGGAAACGGTCGACGGTCCCGTCGGGAACGTGGCTCATCGGGTCAACCTCGCGAGCAGGTCGGCGGCGTCGGTCACCTCGTCGAGGAGGGTGCCGATCTGCGCCCGGGTGCCCCGACCGGGCTCCATCATCGGCACGCGTTGGAGCGCGTCGCGACCGACGTCGAGGATGAGCGAGTCCCAGCCGGCCGCGACCACCTGGTCGGGGAACCGGCGCAGGCACTCACCACGGAACCAGGCGCGGGTGTCCTCGGGTGGGGTGGCGATCGCCGCCTGGATCTCGGCTTCGGTGACCATCGTCTCCACCCGTCCACGGGCGACCATCCGCTGGTACAGCCCCTTGTCCCGCCGCACGTCGTGGTACTGCAGGTCGATCGCTTTGAGCCGGTCGTGGTGCCAGTCCAACGACTCCCGGTCGCGGTAGGCCTCGAGCAACTGCAGCTTCGTCGCCCAGTCGACCTGACCCGCCAGCGCCCGTGGGTCGCGCTCCGCGGTGGTGAGCACCTGCTCCCACCGTTCGAGGACGGCGTTCGCCTCGTGCGGGAGCCCACCGCGCTCGTCGTGCTTGCGCGCTGCTTCGAGGTAGTGCCACTGCAGCTCGAGCGGGGTCGCGGTGGTGCCGTCGTCCAGCCGCAACGGCCGCGCCTGGGTCAGGTCGTGCGACACCGCGTGGAAGGCCGCGACCGGGTCGGCCAACGCCGGCGGTTCGGGCAGGACCTCGTCCTCGATGAGGCCGAGCACGACCATCGTGGTGCCGACCTTGAGGTAGGTGGCCACCTCGCACAGGTTGGCGTCGCCGTTGATCACGTGCAGCCGGCGGTAGCGCTCCGGGTCGGCGTGCGGCTCGTCCCGGGTGTTCATGATCGGACGCTTGAGGGTGGTCTCGAGCCCGACCTCGACCTCGAAGAAGTCGGCGCGCTGGGTCAGCTGGAAGTCGACGTCCGGGTCGAGTTCGCTGCCGATCCGCCCGGCGCCGACGTACACCGGGCGTGAGACGAAGAACGGCTGCAGCTGACGGGTGAGCCGGCCGAAGGGGATGTCGCGCGGCACCAGGTAGTTCTCGTGGGTGCCGTACGCGGCACCCTTGCCGTCGGTGTTGTTCTTGTGGATGACCACGCGGCTGCCGGTCGGCAGGCTCGCGACCGCCCGGGTGGCCGCGTCCTCCAGGATCCGCTCCCCCGCCTTGTCCCAGATGACCAGGTCGCGGGCGTTGGTGACCTCCGGCGAGGAGTACTCCGGGTGGGCGTGGTCGACGTAGAAGCGGGCCCCGTTGGTCAGGACGGTGTTGGCCAGACCGAGCTCGTCGTCGGCGAGCGGTTCGTGGGGGTCGGGGACCTCGTAGCCGCGGGCGTCGCGCAGGGGGTGCTCGTCGGCGTGATCCCAGCGCACATCGGTCGACCTCGCCGCGCGGTAGGCACCGACGACCATCGAGGAGGCCAGGACGGGGTTGACCTCGGTGGGGCCGACGACCGCGATGCCGTACTCGGTCTCGACGCCGACGAAGGTGGGACTGCTCATAGATACTGGCCCGGGTTGACGTTCTCGATGGACCGGCCGGGCTGGTCCTTCGGTCCGCTGACGAGCG
>CAYSTY010000383.1:0-2794 GCA_964433685.1 uncultured Actinomycetota bacterium
TTCGCCCAGGGACGGTCGGCCGAGGGGGCGCCCTCGCCCGGGACCGGCATCGGGCTCACCCTGGTACGTGCGTTCGCCGAGCTGCACGGCGGCCAGGTCGCCCTGGACGACAGCCCGCTCGGCGGCGCCCGGTTCACCGTCACCCTCCCGGAGGCGCAGGACGCCCCGGACCTGACGACCACGGCACCCCCCACCGGTGGGTGATCCAGGACCACCGTCGCGGGACCCCGCGGCGGCACCCCGAACGAGGAGCACGACGTGACCACCAGCACCTCCACGGCCACCTGGAAGGGCGACCTGAAGTCCGGCGACGGCACCATGAGCGTCGGGCCGGGCCGCTACGAGGGGGAGTTCACCTTCGCCAGCCGCTTCGAAGGCAGCGGGGACGCCACCAACCCCGAGGAGCTGCTCGCGGCCGCACACGCCGGGTGCTTCTCCATGGCCCTGTCGAACATGCTCGCCGGTGACGGTCACACGCCGGACTCGGTGCGCACGGAGGCGCGCATCAGCCTCGGCAAGGTCGACGACGAGCCGGCCATCACCGAGATCGTCCTGTCGACGGTGGGCAAGGTCCCCGGCATCGACGAGGCGACCTTCACCGACTACGCCGAACGGGCGAAGGACGGCTGCCCGGTGAGCAAGCTGTTCGCCGGCGGCACCGCCACGATCAGCCTCGAGGTCTCCTTCGAGAGCTGACCTTCAGGCGGGGGTGACGAGGTCGCGGTCGACGGCCGTGACGTCGCCGACCCCCGCCAGCGCCGCGCTGTGGGCGAGCTCGTCGGTCAGACCGGCGAGCAGGTCACGGACCCCATCGGCGCCACCGGCGGCGAGCGCCCACAGCGCCGGACGGCCGACGAACACGCCGCGGGCGCCGAGCGCCAGCGCCGTCAGCACGTCCACCCCGCGCCGCACCCCGCCGTCCACCAGGACCTCGGCGTCGCCGTCGACCGCCTCCACCACCTCGGCCAGCGCCGACGCGGTCGGCACCGCCCGGTCGAGCTGGCGTCCGCCGTGGTTGGACACCCACACCGCCGCGGCCCCGGCGTCGACCGTGGCGCGGGCATCGTCGCCGCGCACGATCCCCTTGAACACGATCGGGGTGTCGCCGGCCCGTTCGCGCAGCCAGGCGATGTCGTCGAAGGTCAGCCCCCGGTCGTGCTGCGCGAACAGGGCGGCCAGGCTGGACCCGCGCCCGAGCTCCTCCGCCTCGGCAGCGGCCACGACCTGCACAGGCACGGTCCCCGCGCGCTCGGGCGACGGAAGGGTCCCCCCGTGCTCGGGGAGCGGCAAGTTCGCCATGCGCATCCCGTCGCGGAGCGCGAAGCGGTTGCGTTCGTCGCGCCACCGGCGACCGATGACGGGGGTGTCGACGGTGAGCACGAGGGCGCGGTAGCCGGCCGCGGTGGCCCGGTCGATCAGCTCGCCGGCGAAGCCACGGTCGTCGAAGACGTACAGCTGGAACCAGCGCGGAGCCTCCGGCGCGGCCGCGGCGACGTCCTCGAGGGACACGGTCGCGAGCGTGGAGACCGTCATCAGCGCCCCGGCCGCGGCAGCGCCGCGCGCCATCGCCGCCTCGCCGTCGGGGTGGGCGAGCTGCTGGTAGGCGGCCGGCGCGACCCCGATCGGCGTGGCGACCGGCGTGCCGAGCAACGTCGTGGCCGTCGACACGGTGCGCACGTCGCGCAGGACGTGGGGACGCAGCCGCCACCGGTCCCACGCGGTCACGTTCTCGCGCAGGGTCGTCTCGGTCTCCGCGCCGCCCGCGTAGTAGTCGTAGGCGGCCGGTTCCATCGACTCGCGCGCACGTGCCTCGAGCGCGGTGAGGTCCACGATCAGCTCCGTCGATCGGTCGGCGCCCCGGAGCCAAGCACCCGGGCCGCGGTGACGGTCGAGGTTCCGCGATCGGGGCGGGTCGGTGCGGTATGAACCTCCCTCCTTCCCCGGAGCACCCCCCGACGTCCCGACCCTCTCGCCCGCGGCGAGGGGACAATCGAGGAGGACGCCCCGCGTGGCCGACCTGACCTTCTTCTACGGCACCATGAACTGCGGCAAGTCGACGCTCGCGCTGCAGATCCACCACAACGCGGTCACGGCGGGCAAGCACTGCCTGCTGTTCACCAAGCTCGACCGTCAGGGCGGGGTGATCTCCTCGCGGATCGGGCTGGCGCAGCCCGCCGTGCTCGTCGACGACGACCTCGACCTGCGTGCCTACGTCGGCGAGCACATCGCGACCGGCAACCCGGTCGACGTGCTGATCTGCGACGAGGCCCAGTTCTACTCGTCCAAGCAGGTCGGGCAGCTCGGCCGCATCGTCGACGAGCTGGACGTGGACGTGAACGCCTTCGGGCTCCTGACCGACTTCACCTCGCGGTTGTTCCCCGGCTCGCAGCGCCTGCTCGAGCTCGCCGACCGCCGCCAGGAGCTCCAGGTGGAAGCCCGGTGCTGGTGCGGGGAGCGCGGCAACTTCAACGCCCGCACGATCGACGGGGTGATCCAGCGCGCCGGCGAACAGGTCGTGGTCGGTGACCTCGACGAGTCGACGGTCACCTACGAGGTGCTGTGCCGACGTCACTTCCGTTCGGGCACCACGCGGCTCGGCGCCGACCTGCCGCACGCCACCCGGTCGATGGCGCCGGCACGCGCGCCGGTCACCTCCGACCGCTAGGGCCTGCTCAGGCGGCCGCGCCGGCAGGGTCGCGGTCGGTGTCACGCCCGTCGAGGACGGCGGCGAGGTGGTCGCGCTCGGGCACGCCGCTGGTGCGAGCCAGCAGACGACGGTCGCCGTCGACGACCA
>CAYSTY010000384.1:0-2790 GCA_964433685.1 uncultured Actinomycetota bacterium
CCCCGGACACGGACCATCGAGACGACCGTCACCGACCCGCGGGTGGTGAGCGCCTGGATGGGAGTGGCGACCTCCTCCACGAGCCCGCGGACCACGACCGTCTGCCCGGAGAGGTAGAGCCGGGCGACGACGGGGCGGCCCTCCAGCCCGAGCAGGGCGGCGAACTCGCGGGCACCACGGCCCTTGACCCGGATGCGGTGACGGCCTCGTCGCTCTACCTGATCGGACACGTTGACCGGCAGGGTGACGATGACGTCCTCGTCGCCGGACGACGGGTAGGCGCGGAAGGAGAACGAGCGGACGGTCGGGGTGGCCGAGCCGCCTGACGCGGCGGTGAGCTTCACCATTCCGGCCAGCGACCGGGAGGCGACCGACGGCATCGCCGTCTCGCCAGGGCCACCGGAGCCTGCCTCACGGGTGGAGACGCGCACCCACGCCGAGGAGTCCGGGTCGTTGAGTGCCTGCGAGTCGGTGGTGTAGTAGAGGGCGGCACGCATCCCGCCGTACAGCGCGCCCGTCTCCAGGCGCGCGCCGACCCACGTCTTATCGGACGAGGAGTAGAAGTCGCCGAGAGGGCCGATGAGGTACCCCGTCTCGGCGTAGCGGTCCGTCTCCCGGTAGGTGCCGACGCCGTCCACGGTGGCGAAGGTCTTGCCGCCCACGATCGCGACGCCACGCACGAGCCCGTCGCCCCCATCGAGGGTCAGCCACCGCGACACGCCTCCGGTGATGACGTCGTAGCGCCACAGGTAGGCGTTGCCGTCCGGGTCCGGGGTGCCCATCAGCAGCGACGAGCGGGTGCCGACGATGCGCCGCGGCGTGCAGTCCACCTCGGACGAGTCCCACTGCTGCACGAGCTGGAGGTCGCCGAGCTGACCCGAGTCGCGGAGCTGGCCGACGTAGAGTCTGCCGGTGCTGCGCCCGCACGAGCCGACCGCGACGATGCCTTGGGTCTGGCCGATGGATCGGGGCACCTCGCCCTCGAACAAGGTCTGCGCCGTCTCGACGAGCGCGCCCGTGTCGGTGGAGAAGGCGTAGACGTAGCCATCGGTCGCGGCCGCCAGCACGTGGGAGCCGCCGTCCGCGACGTCCTGCCAACTCTCGCCGGGCGAGAGGGTCTTGAGCGCGTCGGGTGCCTCGCCCTCGTCCACCACCTCGTAGAGAGCCCGGCCGTCGGACGCGAGGATGCGGCCCTTGGCTGCCCAGATGCGGGTCGCCGGCACGTCGCTGTACGCCTCCCAGGCGCCGTCCCGCTTGCGGTGGATGCCGACGTCGCCGAGGGCTGCGTAGATGTCCTCGCCGAGGGCTGCGAGGTCGTGGACGGTGCCTGGCGTCTCGCTCGCCCACGGGTCGTCGTCCACCCACGTCGGGGCCTCGTCGGTCGGGTCGTCGGTGCGGCGGATGACGCTGCCGGCGGCGACGTAGAGCGAGCCCTTGGCTGCCACGGCGTGGAGGCCGACCTCGGGGAGTGGGTCGGTCACCTCCGTGGTCGGCAGCAGCCGCATCTCGGGGAACTCGCCGGGCTCGGCGGGAGCAACCGAGACGTTCTTCGAGTCCCAGTAGCGGTTCGCCGCGGCGCCCTCGACGTGGGCGCGGAACAGTCCGCCACCGCCGTCGAACTGGGAGCGGGCGAAGGTGAGCCCGAACTCGGCCGACGCCTCCTCGGGGGATGAGGTGGTGTTGACGCGAGGGGCCTCCAGCGGGGCGGTCTGGATGACCAGCTCACGGCCAGGACCGACGGCGAGGCGGAACAGCCGGTCGTTGAGGGCGCACCCGTACCCGAAGGCGCGGGGGCGCCGGACTGCGGACAGGGTGGCCGAGGTCATCGCTGCATCACGATCCGTGCAGGACGCTCGACGCGGAGCGCCTGTCGTGCCTCGTCGAGCCACAGGTTGTGCAGCGTCAGCAGCCCGTTGCGGATGGACTGCGGCCCACCGGCGGGGAGCGCCTCGCGCTGCAACTGCTCGGTGATGTACTCGGCTGTCAGGGCGTCGAGGTCGCGGCCGGCGACCACCTGCGCCGCGGCGCCGACCACCACGATGCGTCGCCACTCGGGGCGTACGCCGAGGTCGGCCAGCTCCTCGAACTCGGAGGCGGGCCGCTCGAAGGCGGCACGGTAGGTCAGGTAGCCGGTGCGTCCCGAGCGCAGGCCAGGGGTGGCGACCGCCTTGCCGGTGGAGGTGGGGGCGTTGTCGATGAACTGCGCCGAGACGGCCCTGCCGTCCACGTACAGCTCGACGATGTCGACGACGTCCGCCGGTAGCTCCACGAGGTCGCGCGAGGTGGTGATGTTCACGGTGGCGGTGCGCCACAGCGACGGGGAGAGCGCCTGGATGTTGTCGCTCACCGCGTCGAGGACGGCCTGGCGGGTGAAGGTCGGCGCGACGGTGAGAGGCTCGCCTTCGAGGTGGATGGTCGCGGAGGTGCCGTTGGCGGCCCGCGCCACGGTGACCTCGCCGGAGGTGGCATCGACCGACAGGACGCGCATCTGCTCGTAGCCGGCTTCGAGCAGGACACCGGGGCCGAGCAGCGACTCCTCGTCAGGGGCTAACCCTGCGGTGTCGTAGGTCAGAGAGGTGGCTTCGTCTCCGATGTCCTCGGCGAGCGCGAGGACGACGGGCTGGTCATCGGCGGGGTGGAGGAAGTCGCGGTAGACCCGCTCGACGAGTCCGCCAACGGTGGACGCCGCCAGCGCCTCGTGCGAGCTGTAGACGGGCACCCGTCAGCCTCCGGTTGGTCCGCTCTAGCTTACAAGTGATGCCACTCTGTTGCGGGTTACTGCTGCCGACG
>CAYSTY010000385.1:0-1455 GCA_964433685.1 uncultured Actinomycetota bacterium
ACCGGTAGCGGTGGGCGTGCTCAGCGGGGGTCTGCGCTACCGGTTGCAGCTGGGGTTGGGTCAGCGGCCGCGGGCCAGGAAGGCGGCGAGGGCGGTGCGGTACTCCTCGCCGGCGCCGGCGATGCGCTGCGCGTCGCGCTCGCGGTCGAGCTGGGCGTCGAGGTCGTGGTCGAGGCTCGAACGCAGCAGGCGCTTGGTCGCCGCGAGCCCCTCCGGGGGCAGGCTCGTGAGCGTCCCGGCGATGGCGGCGACCCGGTCGGTGAAGGCGTCGTCGTCCACCACCTCGGCGATCAGCCCCCAGCTGGCCGCGGTGGTCGCGTCGAGCGCTCCCCCGAGGAGGGTCGACGCCGCGGCGCGTTGTGGGCCGACCAGGCGCGGCAGCAGCCAGGTGCCACCGCCGTCGGGGACGAGCCCCAGCCCGGCGAACGGTTGCAGGAAGCGGGCGGAGGCCGTGGCGACCACGAGGTCGCACCCGAGCGCGAGGTTGGCGCCCGCCCCGGCCGCGACGCCGTTGACCGCCGCGACGACGGGAGGCCCGGCGGCGGCGATCGCACGGGCGACCGCGTTCCAGCGTTCGACCGTCGCACCGAGGTCGGCGCCCTCCGCTGCCACCGCGTCGTCGGCGAGGTCCTGGCCGGCGCAGAACCCCGGACCCGCACCGGTCAGGACCACGCACCGCACGTCCGGATCGAGGTCCCCGAACGCGGCCGCCAGCGCGTCCAGCTGCACCCCGGTGAGCGCGTTGCGCCGCTCCGGACGATCGAGGGTCACGGTCAGCAGGTGTTCGTCGCGCTCGGTGCGCAGCCCATCGGTCACCGCTCGCTCCTCGGGTCGACTGGTCGAGCCGCCCCGGGACCGGGACGACGTCACGCCGACGCTAGGTGGCGGCGACGGCGCTGGCGACCACCCGCCGGCCGCGCCCGACGTCCGCGCGTCCCTCAGACCAGCAGGGCCGGGAGGACGTCGCGGACCGACAGGACGCCGACCGGGTGCAGGTCGCGCACGACCACGAGGTGGCGCACGTCGGCCTCGACCATCTCCCGGGCGGCCTCGGCGACGAGCGCGGACTCGTCGACGGTCACCACGTCGGTGGCGGCGTGGTCACGCACCCGTTCGAGGTCGACCTCCACCGCGTTCGCGATGGCGCGCACGAGGTCACGTTCGGAGAGCACGCCACGCATCCCGCCGGCGTCCGCCACGACCAGCAGACCGACCTCGTCGGCGCTGAGCGCTTCGGCGGCCTCGCGCAGGGTCGCGGTGGGGCGCACGGTCGCGATGGGGCCGGCGACGAGCGCGCCGACGGTGGCGGTTGGCGGTGGAGCGACGGTCCGGATGGCGGTCATGTCGGTGCCTCCTGTGGGGACGACCGCAGCCTTCCCCACCCCCACCGACCGACCTAGTGCCGGAGGTCCGTGCCGGGCGGGCCCCCCGACCCGACACGCCCGGGCCGGACCC
>CAYSTY010000385.1:1555-2787 GCA_964433685.1 uncultured Actinomycetota bacterium
CCCGACCCGACACGCCCGGGCCGGACCCACCACGCCGGGCCGGCCCGTTCCGATCACGCGGGGTCGGGGTGCCAGCGCGTCTCCACCATCACGAACCGGGGCGTGACGAAGGCGTCGTCGACGAGGGAGGCGTTGGCCGCCGGGTTCGCACCGGTCGCGTGGAAGTCGCTGAACGCGCTGGTCTGGTTGACGAAGACGCCGCCGTGGAGGTCGAACGACACCGACACCCCGGCGTCGAGCGCGACCTCGGTCGCCGCGTCACGGACCGCGTCGCTGCCGGCGTACACCCCGAAGGTGATGGCCCCGCGACGGTGGACGGTGTCGCGCACGAGCTCGAGCGCCTGGTCGGTGCCGTCGGTGGCGACCAGGAAGCTGATCGGGCCGAACCGTTCGGTGTCCCACGCGTCCGCGTCGGCCGCGTCCACGGCGACCACCAGCGGCGTGCGCACGACCGCGTCCGGCCACCTCGGGTGGTCGAGCGGTCGCGAAGCGGCCACGACCCGCCCGAGCTGCGACGCCTCGTCGATGCGCTCGACGACGGCCGGGTCACCGATCGCGCCGAGGATCTCCACACCCTTCGCGTCGGGCTGGAGCAGCTCGTCGAGGGCGGCGGCCAGGCGTTCACCGACCTGCTCGAAGGTGAGGTGCCCCTCGTCGGTGTCGATGCCGTCACGCGGGACGAACACCGCCTGCGGTGTGGTGCACATCTGGCCGCTGTAGAGCGACAGGCTGAAGGCGAGGTTGGCGAACATCGCGGCGGCGCTGCGGGTCCCGTCGATCACGATGGTGTTGACGCCGGCCTTCTCGGTGAAGACCCGCGCCTGGGTGGCGTTGCCCTCGAGCCAGTCGCCGAACGTCGTGGAGCCGGTGAAGTCGACCAACCGCACGTCGCGGTGCGTGGCGAGGTCGATCGCGAGCGGACGGTCGGCGGTGTCGGCGGCCAGCTGAACGAGGCTCGGCGCGAAGCCCGCCGCCGTCAGCACCTCCTGGGCGACCTCGACGACCAGCGCGAGCGGCAGCACCGCGGCGGGGTGCGGCTTGACGATGACGGGGTTGCCGGTGGCCAGGGACGCGAGCAACCCCGGCAGCCCGTTCCAGGTCGGGAAGGTGCGGCAGCCGATGGTGACCGCGACGCCGCGTGGCACGACGTGGAAGCGCTTCTCCATCACGGTGGGCCGCTTGCCCGGCTTCTCCCAGGTGACCGCCGACGCGTGCCGGGTCATCGCGTCCCA
>CAYSTY010000386.1:0-2775 GCA_964433685.1 uncultured Actinomycetota bacterium
GGCAAGCCCGTCGCCGCCATCTGCCACGCGCCGTGGACCCTGATCGAGGCCGACGGGGTCCGAGGCCGCACCGTCACCTCCTTCCCGAGCCTGCAGACCGACCTGCGCAACGCCGGTGCCACCTGGGTCGACGAGGAGCTCGTCGTCGACCGTGAGGGACCCGGACCGCTGATCACCAGCCGCAAGCCCGACGACCTCGAAGCCTTCAACAAGGCCGTGGTCGCCGAGCTGAGCTGACACCACGCGAGACGAGTCACGGGCGGCGCGGGGTTACCCTCGCGCCGCCCGACGTACGTCCCGGAGACCTCGTGCCCGACCAGCCCGACCGTTCCGACCGCGCTGACGCCGGCGACCTCGCCACCACCGGCGACGTCGCCACCACGCCCTCCGTCGTGGACTTCCCGCGCACCATCCGGCGGCTGCGGGTGTCCCTGACGGCCATCGGCGCGCTGGTGCTGATCGGGTGGACCGTCGGCGGCGCCATCGGCGACGGCTGGTCGCTGCGGCTGCTCGCCGAACTGTTCGGACTCGGGCTGTTCGCCGCGTTCGCCGTCGAGGTGTTCGTCGTCGGCGGTTCAGCCGCCCGCGGGATGCTGCAGGCAGGGGCACGTGGCGACCGGCTCGCCGGCGACGACGTGTCGATCCTGCCACCGCAGCTCACCCGCCGCCGGCGCTCCTGACCCGCCGCCGGTGCTCCCGACCGCGAGCACCCGTCAGAGGGCCTCGAGACGTGCTTCGAGGTCCGCGACGTCAACGACGTTGTCCCAGCGTCCCTGGATGACGCCGTCGCCGTCGACCAGGAACACCCACGGCTCGTTGCCGCCCGACTCGGTCTGGATCCACTCGGCCGCGGCCTCGTTGAGCTCCTGACCTTCGAAGTCGCGCCACACCTCGAGGTGGATGAAGTCGACCTCCGGCTCGTAGGTCTCCGCCAACGTCGCCAGCTGCGCGGTGAGCGGCCCACAGAAGGTGCTCACGCAGTAGGTGGGCGTGGACACGATCGTGACCACCGGTCGTCCGGCCTCGAGCGCCTCGGCCACGGTGGTGTCGTGCAGGTGGGTGTCGGGCACCTCGGCATCCTCCGCCTGCGCGCGCGAGTCGACCGCAGCCGGTGGCGCGTCTCCCGCCTCGACATCGGCGACCGTCAGGTTCTCGCTGCGAGGTGCCTCGTCACCGACGTCGGGGACCTGCCGCTCGGCGAGGACCTCGAAGGTCACCTGCCCCTGCCGGGTCGTGCCGTCCTCCATCTCGGCGGTGACGCGCAGACCGTAGAAGCCGGCCTCCTCGAAGCTCACCTCCGCCTCGTAGACGCCGGTGCCGGCCTCGCCGACCAGCACCGTCGGACGTTCGGTCGCCTCCACCTCGGGTTCGAGCCCGAGCACCGGGAGGTAGCGGGCGGTCACCTCGTCGTCGAGGGTGACCTCGCCGGCCGGTTCGGTGCCGAGGTGGCCGAGCTCGAAGGTGACCTCACCGAAGGCGACGGGCACCGCATCGCTGGTCAGCACCCCCGCGATCAGACGCCGGTCCTCGCCGACGGCGAGGTCGTAGCTGGCGATGACGACCGCGAGCGGTTCCTCGGCGGCATCAGCCTGCTCGTCCGCCTCGGTCCCCGCACCGTCGTCACCCTCACCACCGCCGTCGTCGCCGTCGCCGCCACCGCAGGCGGCGAGGGTGAGCGCGACCGCCGCGAAGGCGGCCACGGCGCGGACCGAGGCGGTCCGGGGGAGCGAGGCACGGTGGAACACGGAGCGGCGCATCGAGGTCTCCGGGTGAGCACGGGGGGAGGGGAGGTGCGCAGGGTACGGCGACAGCGGCACGTGGCTGGTTGTGGCAGCCTCCCCGGGTGTCCGACCGCTCGCGCCGAGGTGTCCCGCCCGTCCTCCGACGGGTGGTCGTCCTCGCCGTGGCCGTGGTGCTGGCGGGGGCGTGCACGGGTGCGGCCGGGGGCCCCGGACCGGCACCCGACCCTGGCCGGGAGCCCCTCCGGGTGGCGGCCAGCGACGACGCCGAAGCGGAGCTGCTCGCGCAGGTGCTGGTGACGCTGCTCGAGGCGGCCGACCTGCCGGCGGAGGTGCGGTCGTACGCCGACGCCCGGGACGCTCAGCAGGCCCTCGAGCTCGGCGCGGTCGAGCTGCGGCTCGGCTACACCGGCGAGGCGTGGCTGGAGACGCTCGGCCGTGCGGACCCGCCGGGCGATCCGGAGGCCAGCTTCGGGCCGGTCCGGACCGGCGGGGAACGCCGCGGGATCGTGTGGCTGCCGCCCCGCTTCACCGGCGAGCCGGACGGGCCGCCCGCCAACGCGACGTTCGCCTTCGCCGTCGCGGGTGAGCCGTCACCGGACGCCGACCTGCGCACCATCTCGCAGCTGGCAGCCCGGCTGTCGGAACGTCCCGACGCGGTGGTGTGCGTCGACCGTGAGTTCGGCAGCCGGCCCGACGGGCTCCGGGCGGTGCTCGAGGCCTACCGGGTGCGGACCGACCGGCCGTTCGTCGCCGCGACCCCGGAGGAAGCCGTCGGTGGGGTCGTGGCCGGTGACTGCCTCGCGGGCCTGACCACCGCCACCGACGGGCAGGCCGGTGCCGCCGGGCTGCAGCTGCTCGTCGACGACCTGCAGGTCTTCCCCGCGTTCGTCCCCGCGGTGCAGGTGCGCCAGGACGCCCTCGACGAGGACCCGGTGATCGCCACCGCGCTCGCTCCGGTGGGCGAGGAGCTGACCACCTCGCTGCTGCGGCGCTCGAACGCCCGCGTCGTCGCCGGCGAACCGGTGGAGCTCGT
>CAYSTY010000387.1:0-2753 GCA_964433685.1 uncultured Actinomycetota bacterium
TCGATCGCGTTGCCCGACGGTCGGCACGTGCGCTGCGTCGCCCACCCCATCTCGATCGACACCGAGGAGTTCAGCCAGCTCGCGACCTCGTCCGAGACCGAGCAGGAGCTCGCCGAGCTGCGTGAGCAGTTCGCCGGCAAGCGCGTGCTGCTCGGGGTCGACCGCCTGGACTACACCAAGGGGATCCGCCACCGCCTCCAGGCCATCGAGCTGCTGCTCGAACGCCAGCCGGAGCTGCGCAGCGAGATCGCCTTCGTGCAGGTCGCCGTCCCCTCCCGCGACGACGTCGAGGAGTACCGGGAGCTGCGCACCGAGGTCGAGACCGAGGTCGGCCGGATCAACGGGCTGTACACCGAACCCGGTCACGACGTCCCGGTCCACTACCTCTACCGCGGGATCCCCCGCGAGCAGCTCGCCGCCTACTACCGGCTCGCCGAGGTGATGTGTGTCACCCCGCTCAAGGACGGGATGAACCTCGTCGCCAAGGAGTTCGTGACCTGCCAGGCCGCGGGTGACGGGGCCGGCGCCCTGCTGTTGAGCGAGTTCACCGGTGCCGTCCTCGAGTTCGGCGAGCACGTCGTACGCTGCAACCCGTTCGACGTCGAGGGCCTCAGCTACCTGCTCGCCTCGGCGCTCGAGCTCGACGAGGACGTGCGCCGCCGCCGCATCCAGGCCATGGCCGAGGCCGTCCGGGAGCGGGACGTCTACCGCTGGGTGAGCGACGAGCTCGCCGACATCGAACGCGGCCACGAGGGCATCTGACGAGGCGAGGATCGACCGTGGACGCGGGTGACGACGATCTCGAGGCGCTGCGGCGCCGCATCGGTGATCCCCGTCGTTGGACGTTCGTGATCGACTTCGACGGCACGCTCGCGCCCATCGTCGACGTGCCGAGCGAGGCGACCCCGGCGCCCGGCGCGCTCGAGGCGGTCGCCGAACTCGCCCAGGTCTGCGAGGTCGCGCTGCTGTCGGGCCGCGCGCTCGACGACCTCGAGGAACGCCTCGGGCAGCTGCCGCCGGGGCTGCTGCTCGTCGGTGGTCACGGCAGCGAGGCACGCCGTCCCGACGGCACCCGCGTCCCGCTCACCGACCTCGACGCCGCGGACGAGGTGCTCGGCGACCTCGCGGTGACCCTGCGAGGTGTGGTCGACGAGGACGCCGGGTGGTGGGTCGAACGCAAGTCGACCTCCCTGGTGGTCCACCACCGCCGCGCCACCGCCGAGGACGTCGCCGCGACCCTCCCCCGCGTGCGCGAGATCCTCGAGGGGGCCACCGACCGGGGCCCCGGTTTCGTCGTCGCCGGCGGCAAGGCCATCGTGGAGATCAAGGCGCGCGGTGTCGACAAGGGTGCCGCGCTCGCCTGGATCGACGAGCAGGCGGCCGATCGCGCGCAGCTGCTGGCGGACCGGCCGCGGATCGCGCCGCTGGTGTTCGGTGACGACACCACCGACGAGGACGCCTTCGAGGTCGCGCTGGCCCTGGGGGGCGAAGCGGTGCTCGTCGCCGACCAGCCCACCGCCACGAGCGCACGCTTCCGTTTGCGCGACCCGGCCCGGGTCGTCACGCTGCTGCAGGCCGTACGAGGACCGCTCGGGGACGGAGCCTCGGCTGCCGTCCCGCACGGGGTGTGGGACAGCTGACACCCGACCGGCCACCGGCACGGGTGGACGTGCCGCCACACGGCGGCGGACAGGTGAGGTGACCAGGTGGGACGGCCGACCGCGGCGACCCGGACCCGCGCTGCCCTGGAGCGGGTCGTCGTGCAGCTCGAGGACCCGTTCGCGCGCGTGGTCGTGCTGGGCGGTGGGCTGGTGGTGTCGCTCGCGGCGCACGCGTTCGTCCACGGCGACGCCGACTGGCTGTCGGCGCCCGTCGTGCTCATCGCGGGCGCCGCCGCCGGGTCGCGGGTGGCCCTGTTCGCGGCCGGCGTGGCCGCCGCCGCCCACCTCGGGATCGATGTCACCGAGGGCATCGGCGGCGAGGGGTTCGGCAACCAGGAGGCCCTCGGAGGCCTCGCACGCACGATCGTCCTGCCGTTCCTGGCCCTGGCCGGCGCCGCCGGCGCACAGCTCGAACGGCAGCGCGACAAGGCCCTCCACCAGGCCATCAGCGAGGACCCGGTGACGGGCCTGCTCAACGTCCGGGTGTTCTACGACGAGGTGGACCGGTTGCGGTCCGCCGGCGCGCCGTTCTCGGTGCTGCTGGCCGACATCCGGGGCATGCGCCGGCTCAACGACACCTACGGCCACCCCACCGGCACCGAGGCGGTCCGGGTGCTGTCCCACGTGCTGCGGCGCGCGACCGGCAACGATGCGGTCGCCTCACGCCTCGGCAGCGACGAGGTCGGGGTCCTGCTCGTCGGGGACGACCGCGCCCGGTCCCGCGAGGTGGTGCGCGACGTCATCAACCGTCTCAGTCACGAGACCGTCACCCTGCCCGACGGTGAGGCCTTCGAGGTGCACGCCGCCTACGGGGTCGCACGGTGGCCCGAGGACGGCGAGGACGCGATCTCGCTGTTGCGCGCCGCCGACCGGGCCAAGGAGCTCGCCAAGGCCGCCGGGCTCGACGAGGTCGGCCACGCCTGAGTTCGGCAACGGGTGGATACGCGATCGTGACAACCGCCGCCAGCGGTCCAGGCTGATCGCCGACAACGGGCGTGTTGGTCTGGTCGGTGCGACCTGGCTACCGGGTGCGGATGGTGGCCTCGCCGCCACGATCCGTACCCGGTGGTCCGGGCGGGGCGGAACACCGAG
>CAYSTY010000388.1:0-2749 GCA_964433685.1 uncultured Actinomycetota bacterium
TGTCGCGGAACAGGTTGTCCGGATCCAGCCGCGCCTTGAGCGCACGTAGCCGCGCGAGCGTGGCGGGTGGGAAGGCGTCGGCGATCCGGTCCGGGTGGCGGCCGCTCTCGAAGCTGAGGTAGAGGCCATCGGACTGGGCGCGTATCGGTTCGAACCACCGGTCCAGACGTTCGGCGTTGGCGCCCATCACGGCCAAGGCGAAGTTGGCGTCGCGGTGGGCGTAGGCGGTGGCGTCCGGGGGCACGTCGGCGACCGCACCGCCGACGGTGCGGATCTGGTACCAGGGCGACGCGCCGCTCTCGATCAGGTCGGCGGACGCCTTGGCGAAGTCTGGGGTGATCTCGCGGGTGAGCGCCGAGCGTGAGACCGGTTCGCCGCGACCATCGTGCACAGCCGGTGGGAACATGTTCATCACGGCGGCGTACGGCGCGATCACGACCTGCTGCTGGACGAGCGGTGCGATGTCGGCGAACGGTTGGAGCTGGCGGATGATGACGTCGGGATCCGACGAGTCCACCATCGCCATCAGCTGCGCGACGCCGCGGCCGAGGATCAGGAACGGGGTGGTCTCGCGCGGGGTGGCGGCGGCGACGCGTCCGAAGGCTTCGAGGTAGCTGCCCGGGTCGGGCACGTCGAAGGCGAGTTGGGCCCAGCCGACCTCGTCGACCTCGTCGACGATGAACTCGAAGGCGACCGCGATACCGAAGTTGGCGCCGGCACCACGGGCGGCCCAGAACAGTTCGGTGTTCTCGGTGTCGCTGGCCCGCACGAGGGTGCCGTCGGCGAGCACCATCTCGACGGCCCGTAGGTGGTCGATGGTGAGCCCGTGGTTGCGGGACAGGAACCCGATGCCGGCCGCGGTCGCGAGTCCGCCGACGCCGACGCCGCCGTAGTCACCGGAACTGAGCGCCCACCCGTAGGGCTGTAGCGCGCTGGCGACGTCGCGCCAGCGGGCGCCGGGTCCGATGCGAACCAGGCGCTCGGCCTCGTCGAGCACGGTGATGTCGTCGAGGGCGCCGACGTCGATGACCAGCCCGCCGTCGTTGGTCGAGCGGCCGCTGATGCCGTGTCCACCGCTGCGGATCCCGAGCGCGAGATGTCGGTGGTCGCGCGCGAAACCCAGGGCTTCGGTGACCTGCTGCACGTTGCGGGGGCGCAGCACGAGGCCGGGGTCGCCACCCCGCAGGTAGGTCGAACGCACCTTCGCGAACGCGGCATCGCCGGGCTCGACCGCGGTGTCTGCGAGCTGCTCGGGCACGGCGTCGTAGGCGATGCCGGGGCGGCGGCGGGCCCGCACATCGGCGCGGCGCACCGGACGCGACGTCAACGTGCCGGAAGGCAGCGCACGTTCGACCGCTGCTTGAACGGAGGGCGCGACCTCGGTGATGAACGACCGCACCTCGGCCTCGTCGTCCGCGGTCGCCGCGCGGATGACGAACGAGCCGACACCGTGGTCGACCACCCACCGGGTCATCTCGTTCACGTCCGACGCCGACGTTGCGGCGAACGTCACTGCACGGCGGATCTCACGGGGGTCGCGACCGGCCTCGGTCGCGGTGCGGTCAACGAGGGCGTTCGCGTCGACGAAGCCGTCGACGCCGATCTCGTCGAGGTCCACCGCCCACCCGTCGGCGACCCGACCCGCCAACGCAGCCAGCGCGACGTCGGCGCCCGACAGCCACAGCGGGACGGCGTGTTCCACCACCGGGCCCGGCTGCGCTCCATCGAGACGGTGATGGGTTCCCGATCTGCTGACGCGAGGTTCGGACGTGTCCAGCAGTGCCCGCACGACCGTGACGGCGTCGTCGACGACGTCGACCTCCCCGGCGGCCGATCCGGACGCGAGCGCCAGCACGCCGCGGCCGCCGGAGAGCAACTGCAGGCTGCCGGCCGCCCGCGCGATCACAGACGCTGGACGCGTAGCGGTCGGCCGCACGCTGCCGGCGACACGGATCCGGTCGGTCAGCGCACTGGTCCACGACGCGAGGCTCCATGCATCGGCGCCGCCCGCGTCATCGCCATCGGCGAAGACCACCAGGTCGTAGCCGAGCGCCTCCGCATGAACCGCCAACGTCACGGCGTCGCCAGGCGCGCGCCCTGCGTCGCCGACCTCGACGCCGAAACGCAGGGGATGGCCGTAGTTCGTCACAGGTGGCTCCTCATGCCAAGACAGCCTGGGGAGACCGTGCTGCGTGGAGAACGTACCCCAGGTCGTTGACACATCAACCTATGGGCGGCGGATCGGGGAACGCACGTCGAGCTTCTACGGGCAGCTCGGTCCCTCGGGGACTGGCTCGTGGTCGGCGTGCTGTCCGACGAGGTGGTCGCCACCTACGAGCGCCGCCCCATCGTGACCCTGGAGGAGCGGGTGCCGGTCGTCCGTGCCCGCCGGTACGTCGACGAGGTCGTGGCTGGTGCGCCTGACGTCGTGACGTCGGCGTTCCTCCACGAGCACGACATCTCGGTGGTCGTGCACGGGGACGACCTCTCCGAGGACGCGATCGCCACGGTGTACGCCGACGTAGCGGTTGCGGGGGTGCTGCGGCTCGTGCCACGGCGCACCGGCCTCTCCACGACGGAATCTATCCGGCGGTCGAAGGGCGTGGACGGTGAGTATGAGCGTCACCCCGTTGCGACGACATCACCGTGATTGCGGGCGGCCGCCCGCCGATGCCGATCCGCACATAGTCATACCGGCGGTTGTGACACGGTTCGTCAGCGCAGGCTGTGGGGATCTCAGGATCGCGGG
>CAYSTY010000389.1:0-2745 GCA_964433685.1 uncultured Actinomycetota bacterium
CCGGCGAGTACGAGGACCTGATCAAGGCCGGCATCATCGACCCGTCCAAGGTCACCCGGTCGGCGCTCCAGAACGCCTCGTCGATCGCGGGTCTCCTGCTGACCACCGAGGCACTCATCGCCGACAAGCCGGAGCCCGAGGCTGCGGCCGCCGGTGGCGGCGGTCACGACCACGGCATGGGCGGCATGGACTTCTAGTCCCGCCTCCTCCTGCTGCACGCCACGCGGCCCCGGTCCCTCTGGACCGGGGCCGCGTCGCGTAGCATGCGCACGTTCCGAGGACGGAGGGGCGGTGGCGGACGGCGCACACCCGGAGTCGGAGCCGGAGCTCGAACCGGTCCGCTCGGGGGCGGTGCCGGTGCGCACGGCGCTGGCCCGGCTCCTGCCGCCGGACGTCGATCTCACCAGCGGCTGGCGATCGGCAGGCGGGAGCGCGGTCTGGCGGGCGGTGGTGTGGGGCCGGCTCGGACGCGGTGACCTCGCCGTCGACCAGCTCGACGCGGTCACCGATCCGTCCCTGCAGGCCTGGATCGGCGCCGAACGCGGACGCATCCTGCGCGAGCTCGGTCTCCACGCCGCGGCCGAGGAACGCGAGCTGGCCGCGCTGGAGCTCGCCGAGGACCCGGTCGACGCGGCGATGCTCCGCGTCTCCCTGGCGGCCGACGCCGTCGGCCACGGCGACGCGGGGGTCGCGGCCGAGCGGCTGGCAACGGCGCAGGCCGCCGTCGCCGCGCTCCGCGACGGTCCACGGGCGGCCCGTCAGCGGCTCCGACTGGGCTGGGTCACCACCGAGGTGGCCCTCCTCACCGGTGCCCCGGTGCCGTCGGCGGGGATGCCGTCATGGGACGACGTCGCCGGCGAGCCGGTGCTCGGGGCGGACCTGCGTTGGGGCAGCACCTTCCACCGGGTCAAGGCGCTGCTGTTCGCCGGGGTCGTGCGCAGCGATGTGCGGCTGCTCGACGCGGCCGCCCGCGAGGCTCCCGCCGTGCTGGCGTGGGCGGTCCACCTCGCGCGGGCGGACCTCGGCGTCCCCGGCGCGCTGGCTGCCGCACGAGCCGCCTGGGCGCACGTGGTCCCACCGCCCGAGGTGGCGGCCGAGGTGGCCGCGACCCCGACCGCGCGGCGACTGACCGAGCCTCGACCGACGCGGGTCAGCGGAAGGTCCACCGTGCGTGCAGCAGGTAGTTGCTGACCGGGACGACCGCGAAGACGGTGAGCTGGGCGAGGACGTAGTGGACGCCGAGCACCTCGACCCCGACGTGCACGATGACGGTGTTGATGCCCAGCGCGACCGCGATGACGGTGAGGAACCGGGGCAGGTCGCGCCGGTGCCGGCCCGCGCTGACGAAGACCCAGCGGCGCTGCAGGGCGTAGGAGACGACCAGGCCGACCAGGAACCCGACGGTGGAGGCCACGACCGGTGCCGAGCCACCCGCCTCGACGAACGCGGTCGTGACGAGCAGGTGCACGGCGGCCGCGGTGGCCCCGGCGACGAGGTAGCGCACGACGCGGGCGAGATCCGGACGCACGGGGCGGGCACGCGGTGTCGAGGGAGCCGTTCCCGGACCTCCCGCCGCGGCCGGCCGGCGACGCTAGCCGACGGTCGTGCCGCCATCGCCGTGCTGCCTGCGTCGGCGCGGTCGGTGCGCTTGCTACCGTCGGCCGACGATGCCTAGTCCGACCCGCCCCTCCTGGCTCGTCGAGACGCTCGACGTGATCGAGCGCCGCGGCGGGCTGCTGCGTGCCGCGATCGGCGCGGTCGTACTGATCGCGCTGGTGCTCACCCTGGTCGCGCCGAACGTCCTGCCACCACAGCCGCTGGTCGGTGCCGTCGTCGCCGTGGTCGCGATGCTGATCGCGCTCGGGGTCACGCTCGCCATCGACGCCGGG
Organism: uncultured Actinomycetota bacterium; assembly: GCA_964433685.1. GTDB lineage: Bacteria > Actinomycetota > Nitriliruptoria > Nitriliruptorales > Nitriliruptoraceae > Nitriliruptor. The sequence continues at coordinate 1,890 of CAYSTY010000389.1, forward strand.
GACGTGACCATCCGCAGCCCACGGCACGTGCGCGCTGCCGGCGGCGAACTGGTCGGCGTGCTGCCCTCCCGGGTCGCGCCGCGGGCAGCGGGGCAGCTCGCCGACGCGCTCCTCGCCGCCCGCGACGACCGTCGGGTGGTGCTCGGGCTGACCGGGACCGGCCGCGGCGTGGACGTCGCCGCCTGGGCGGACGCGCTCGGTGTGGCGACCGCGCAGCGCGACGCGAGCGTGTTGGTCGTGGACGTCGCCAGCGGCGCGACCCCCCACGAGGGCATCCTCGAGGTGGTCCGCGACGGTGCCTCGCTCGGACGGACCGTCACCTTCGAGACCGACATCAAGCTCGCGCGCATCGGGGCGGGCCGGGACCTCGACGCCGCGATCGATGCGGCGGCCGAGCTGCCGCGGCGTCTACCCAAGGACCTCGAGGTGCTCCTGGTGGCGCTGCCGCCGTTGGCCGATGGCGACGTGCTCACGGCTGCGGCCAGCCTGGACGGGGTGCTGCTGCTCGCGCGCGCCGACGCCACGCCGCGGGTGCGGCTCCAGGCGGCCATCGAGGCCCTCGAGAGCGTCGGGACCGGCGCCCAGGTGGTCCTCGTCGACGACCGCCGGGCGTCCGGGGGAGCATCCTCCCGGCCGCCGAGCGGCGATCGGTCCCCCACCGGACCCACGCAGGACGACGACCCGATCCCGAACGACGATCGCGACGCGACGATCCCCCCCGGTCGGGACGACGGTGCCGTGCCCGCCCTCGCACCGCGGGACCGCGACGCCGAGCTCGACCGGCTCCTGGCCGTCGACGCCGCCGGTGGGACCCCTGATGACGTGGCGGTCGACGACGCCGACGTGGCGGTCGACG
>CAYSTY010000390.1:0-2720 GCA_964433685.1 uncultured Actinomycetota bacterium
GGATCCTCGGCCAGTTGCTTGATGCCTTCGTGGCGGCCTGCGTTGAGCGCCTGCTCCCACGACGAGGGGGTCCCGCCGTCCGGCGGGACCCCCTCGTCGTGTGCTCAGCGCGTCAGGTCTACAGGCGGCAGGCGAGGATGTCGGTGACCAGGATCCCACGGGCGCCGAGGCGCCACAGCTCGTCCATGATCCGGTTGGTCTCGCGACGCTCGACCATGGCCCGGACCGCGACCCACCCCTTGTCGTGCAGCGGGCTGACGGTCGGGGACTCGATGCCGGGGGTCAGGGGGAGGGCGGCCTCGACGTGCTCGACCCGGACGTCGTAGTCCACCATGACGTAGCGGCGGGCGATGATGACCCCGTTGATGCGTCGCACCAGCTGGTCGACCTGGTCGTCGGCGTCCGCGCCGCGACGACGGATCAGCACCGCCTCGCTGTGCAGGAGCGGTTCGCCGACGATCTCCAACCCGGCCTGTCGCAGCGTGGTCCCGGTCGAGACCACGTCGGCGATGACGTCGGCCACGCCGAGCCGCACGGCCGTCTCCACGGCACCGTCGAGGTGCACCACCTCGGCATCGATGCCGCGTGCGCGCAGGTCACGGCGGACCAGCCCCGAGTACGACGTGGCGATCCGCTTGCCCGCGAAGTCGTCGACGCCGGTGACCGCGCCCGTGGTGACCGCGTCCGCCGTGGCCGCGTACCGGAAGGTCGAACGCCCGAAACCGAGCGCGAGCAGCTCCTCGGCCTCGGCCTCGGAGTCCACGAGCAGGTCGCGTCCGGTCAGGCCGAGGTCGATGCGCCCCGACCCCACGTAGGTGGCGATGTCACGGGGGCGCAGGAAGAAGAACTCGACGTCGTTGTCCGGGTCGACGAGCACCAGCTCGCGGCTGTCACGACGCTGGCGGTAGCCCGCCTCGGTCAACAGCTCGGCGGCGGCTTGGGACAAGCTGCCCTTGTTGGGCACGGCGACGCGCAGCATCGAGGACCTCGGCTCGTTCGGGGGGCCGCGACGGGCCCGGACTCACAGGTGAGCGTAGACGTCGTCGAGTTCCAGCCCGGTCGCCACGAGCAGGACCTGGAGGTGGTACAGCAGCTGGCTGACCTCCTCGGCCGTGCGCTGCGGCCCCTCGTGCTCGGCCGCCATCCACACCTCGGCCGCTTCCTCGACGATCTTCTTGCCGATCGCGTGGACGCCGGCGTCGAGCGCGGCGACCGTGCCGGACCCCTCCGGCCGTGTGCGGGCCTTCTCCTGGAGCTCGGCGAACAGGTCATCGAAGCGCTTCACCGGGTCTCCTCTCGGGTGCGGCGGGCACCGCGCCGCGCGAGGGTAGGCTGCCGCGACCGATCAGGAGCACCCCGTGTCAGACCCGCGAGGCCCAGGCGGCCAGCCCTCCGAGCAGCCGTCCGAGGAGGAGGTCCGCGCGTACCTCGGCCAACTGCGAGCCGCGCCTGCCGAGCAGGTCGTCGCCGAGGTCCTGTCGGCGCTGCTGAACGCCGCGCAGGTCAAGCTCGGCCGGCGTGACGGTCGGCTGTTGCTCGACCTGAGCGCAACGCTGGTGGACGGGGCACGCGACCACCTGCCGGCCGAGATGGTCCAGCAGGTCGACGACGCGCTCGCGCAGCTGCGCGTCGCGCAGGTCGACGCCGAACGTGAGGTCGCCGCAGCCGCCGAGCAGGGGCACCAGGAGCCCGGTGACCTCGGTGGCTCGAGGGGCGCTGGCGGCGACGCCGGCGCACCGGCCGAGCCTCCGGCGTCCGCCACGCCGCCGTCCTCCCCGCCCCGGCAGGACCCGCCGGCCGGTGGGTCGCGGCTGTGGGTCCCCGGACGCTGACGCGGCTGCGCACACCACGCGGGCCGGGTCCCGTGGTAGCCTCGCGACTCCGGCGCCGCGTCCGCGTGGCGCCGAACCGCATACACAAGCGGTGCCGAGCCACCCAGGGACGTCCGTCCCGGCTCGTGCCACCCACCCGGTAGGTCTCGCCTCCTCGGGTCCTCGTGCTCCCGGCGCCCGTCCCAGGGCTGGCCGGCACGCACGTCGACGCGCGACGGCGGCCCCCGGGCCGCCGTCCTCTCGTGTGCCCAGTGGTGCGCCTGAGCCGGCGAGGCAGCGTGCACCGCCGGCCCGCACCACCCCCGCTCCGAGGAGGCGACAGCATCAACGACCAGCAGCAGCGTCTGAACGCCGACATCAAGGTCCCCCGCGTCCGACTCGTGGACGCCGACGGGACCCAGGTGGGCATCGTCCCGCTCGCCCAGGCCCTGCGCCGTGCGCGCGAGCAGGAGCTCGACCTCGTCGAGGTCGCCGCCCAGGCGGACCCCCCGGTCTGCCGGATCATGGACTACGGCAAGCAGAAGTACCAGCAGACGCAGAAGGACAAGGAGGCGCGCAAACGCCAGAACCAGATCGTGGTCAAGGAGATCAAGATGCGCCCCAAGATCTCCGACAACGACTACGGCACCAAGTCCGGCCACGTCCGCCGGTTCCTGGAGGCTGGTTCGAAGGTCCGCGCGTCGATCATGTTCCGCGGCCGTGAGATGACCCACACCGAGCTCGGCCTGAAGCTGCTCCACCGCCTCGCCGAGGACATGAGCGAGCTCGCCACCGTCGAGGCCGAGCCGAAGGTCGACGGTCGCAACATGGTGATGGTGCTCGCCCCCCACAAGAACAAGGCCGCCCTGAAGGCCGAGAGCGAGGCCGCCGCGCCGACCGAGGCCGCCG
>CAYSTY010000391.1:0-2711 GCA_964433685.1 uncultured Actinomycetota bacterium
CGTTCTTCTGCATCGCCCCCGGCGCGTCGATGCCGTCGTGGTAGCGGGTGATCGCCACGGGCCGACCGGCGAGGTGGGGGAACATCGTGTCGGCGATGCGCGCGTAGTACGCCACGAGGTCGCCCTTGGTCGTGCCGGTGTCGGGGAACACCACACGGTCCACGCTGGAGACGTCGATGGTCCGACCGTGCAGTTCCTGGCGACCGTCGCGCAGCGCCACGGCGACCTCCTCGGCGTCGGCTCCGACCCGTTCGTACCACCGTGTCGCGGCAGCTGACGGCGTCGAGCGTGGACGGACCCCCCGTCGGGGGCACCCGAGGTGGCGACCACCGGCGTTCCGGCCGCCACCGTGCGCTGGCGCCCAGCGCGTCCCGCGCCCAGCGCGTCCCACGCGCAGCGGCGCCGGCCACGTGCTCGCCTGCGGCCATCGCTCACCGGGGTTGGGGTCACCATGCGTCGCTTCGTGTCCGTCCTGCTCGCCACCGTGCTCACCGCTGGGGCGGTGACCGCGCCCGTCGCTGCGTCGGCCGGTGCGGCCGTCGACGTGGCCCTCACCGTGGCCGGTGGCCCGTTCGCACCCGGGGACGAGGTACCCGTCGCGGCGGACCGCGGCTGTGACGGGTGGCTGTGGGTCGACCTCGGCGGCATGGAGACCTGGATCGAGGCGGAGGACGACGACGCGGACGCGCTCACCGCGGTGATCGGTGTGCCCGAACAGCTCGAGGGCCTGCCCGTCAACCCGGGCCGCTACGTGGTCACGGTCGCGTGCGAGACGGGTGACACCGACGCCTGGCAGGCGAACGCTCCGCTCACGATCGCGCCACCGCCGGCGGCGCCCGAGGAGGCGGACCTCCTCGCTGTCGAGCCGGCGACCGCACCCGTCGGCGGTTCCGTACGGGTGACGGTGCCCGCCGGCTCGTTGCAGGGCGGGACCACCACTACGACCGTGCTCTACCCCGGACCGGTGGTGCTCGACGACACCGCCGTCGCGGCCGGCGACGGGTCGGTCGAGGTGGCCGTGACGCTGCCGGTGGACCTCGAACCGGGGGCCGTCGAGTTCGTGCTGTTCGCGCCCTCGGCGTACGTGGGGGAGGGCGTCCCCACCGCCCCCGCGTTCGCGGGCGAGCTCGCGGTCACCGCCGCGCCCGACCCCGATCCGGACCCCGATCCGGACCCGGACCCCGATCCGGACCCGTACCCCGATCCGGACCCCGATCCCGATCCGGACCCGTACCCCGATCCGGACCCCGATCCGGACCCGGACCCGGACCCCGCGGCGGACATCGCGGCGCTGCTCGATCGGCTCCGTGAGGGCAGCCCCATCGACGATCTCCTCCTGCCGAGCGGCCTCCTGGTCAACGGCACCAACCTCGCCGAGGTGCTGGCCGCCCTGATGCCCGTGGCCGGCCACCCGGCCGGGGTGCCGGGCGATCTCGACGATCTCACACGCGACGAGCTGGAGCGACTCCTCGAGGAACGCGAGGAGCTCCAGGAACGAGCCGACGAGCTGCTCGAGGAACAGCGTCGCCAGCAGGAGCGGGAGAAGCAGCGCAAGCAGGAGCAGGAGCGTGCCGAGCAGGCGCTGAAGGAACGCATCGAGGCGGAGCGCGCGAAGGTCGAGGAACGCAGGCGCGCGGAGCAGGAGGAGCGCAAGCGGCAGGCGGAGGAGCGGCTCCGCCAGCTCGAACTCCAACGCGAACGCCTCGAGGCGGAGCGGCGGGCGAAGCAGCAGGAGCTCGAACGGCGCAACCAGGAGCTGCAGCGTCGGCTCGAGGAGGAACGCGAGCGCCGCCAGAAGGAGCAGGAGAAGGTCGCCGAGGACGCCAAGCAGCGCGAGCGCACCGCCGAGGCCGCACGTCGGAAGTTGCTCGACGCGCTCGCCGGCCGGGTGGGGACGTCCGTCGGTCGGCCGGTCCCCGTCGCCGGGGTCATCAGCACCGTGTTCGCCGCGCTGGAGATGGACGGCGGACCGTGGACGCAGCTCGACGGCACGGTGCTGCCGGGCACCGAGTTCGGGGCGCAGGTCGTGCTCCCGCGGGGCGGGGTCGGCCTCATCAACGAGGTGATGCACCAGCTCGCGCTGCGGGGACTGTCCGTGCCAGGCGTGCTGAGCCCGGTCGTGCTGCCCGGTCACGCACCGGGCCAGCACCTCGAGCTCGCCGTCGCCTCACGACTCGTGCCGCTCGGCGGCGCGATCGCGTCGGCGGACGGGACCTACGCCGGCGTGCTCGCGTTGCCGGCCGACCTGCCGCCCGGCGACCACACCGTCTTCGCGATCGGGGACGACCGTGCCTCGCTCGCACCCATCCGGACGGCGACGGCCGACCAGGTCGCGCTGGCGGTGCTCGCCGCGGTCGAGGTCCTGGACCCGGCCGACACGGATCCGTCCCCGGCGGCCAGCCCGTCACCCGCGCGCCTGCCGCGGACCGGGACCGACACCGCGCCGCTCGCCGGGCTCGCCGTCCTCTGCCTCGCCGTGGGTGGCGCGCTGGTCCGCCGCACGAGGGGCGCCCGACCGACCCGGTAGGCGGCACCCCACACGCTCGCGGGACGAACGGCCGCAGGGTCCGTTCGGCGTGCGTTCCCAGCTCGGTACCGTCCGTTGCGCGGTGCAGATACGAACCTCCCGGAGCCACGAGCGGACCTGCCGTGGCGGGCCCGACGTGACGGAGCGGTGACGTGGACGAAGCGACCTCGGCGGTGCGTGCGAC
>CAYSTY010000392.1:0-2704 GCA_964433685.1 uncultured Actinomycetota bacterium
CTTCCGTGACGTGGTCGGGGTGGGCGACCGCGATGGCGCCGTCCACCTCCGAGCCCGGTGCCTCGAGGCGGGTCGGCCCACGGTCGGCCGGAGCCACGTCGTCGCCCCGTCGCCGCCGGCGCCAGGAACGGACGATGGGGACGGCCAACAGGAGCATCACGGCGACCCAGATGGCGGCGCCGAGCCAGACGCTGAACAGGAACAGCCCGTGCAGCGCCTCGGCCTCGGGCGTGACGGTCTGGGAGGTGGCGTCGCGTGCTCCCTCGTCGTTGCAGCCGGCCAGCAGCAGCGCGCCGGTGACGACAGCGGCGGCGCGCCAGGTCCGTCGGGTCAGCGGGGGTGTCACGATGCGCTCCGAGACGGTCGCGGGTCTCCGGGTCGGTCGGTGGGGTCGGCGGGAGCCGCGGCGAAGCGGGCGACACGGCGTCGGGAGGCGGCGACCACCAGGACGGTCAGCACGACCGGTACGACCAGCAGCACGATGCGGAAGCCGGTGACGACCGACTCGACCGGGGTGGCCAACCACGAGGACAGCACGTCGACACCTGCCGAGGCGGTGAAGATGACGCCGACGGAGGTCATGAACGTCACCACCCCCGCGCGGAGCGGCACGTCGAGCGGGTGGTCGAGGGCGTGGTGTTCGGCATCGTCCTTCAACAGCCGGCGCTCGATGAACGGGTACAGCGCGACCATCCCGACCAGGATGCCGGGGACGATCGCGGCAGCCACGAGCACGTTGGTGATGCGCATGCCGAGGAACGCGATGTCGATGGCCGGCACGACCCGCAGCGCACCGGTGGTGAAGAACAACGTCCACGCCGGGTGCACGCTGTTGGTCGCCTCCGCGGCCAGGAACGGCCCCTCGAGCTCGATGTCGGCCCAGGGGACCGCGACCGCGGACGCGAACAGCAGCGTGGTGAGCCCGGCGGTGAGCAGCGCGAAGCGCGCGACCGCGTCCGGCCACAGCGGTCGTCCCACGCCGTAACGGTCGACGTCGACGTCCGGGCGGCGTTCGAGTGCGGGGGTGCGCTCGTGGACCAGCCACAGGTGCCAGGCGAGGAGCACCGTCAGGCCCCCCGGCAGCAGGAAGACGTGCAGCGCCCACGCGCCGATGAGGATGCGGTCGCTCGGCAGCTCGCCGCCGGTGACCAGCTGCGCGAGCGGTTCGCCGATGAACGGCATCGACCCGAGCACCGCTTCGAGGATGCGTAGGCTCGAGGCGGCGACGAGCGAGAACGGCATGAGCTCGCCGGTGTAGGCGAACAGCAGCGCCACGAGCAGCAGACCGATCCCGACCAGGTGGTTGCCCATGCGGGGGCGCCGGAAGGCGCCGGTCATCAGCACCCGCAGGAGGTGGACCACCAGCGCGATCAGGAACACGTGCGACGCGGCGACGTGCACGCGGCGCAGCAGCAGGCCGCCCGGCAGGTCCTCGCTGATGCGGATGACCGATGCGAACGCGTGGGGCAGCTCACGTCCGGCGTACAGCTCGGAGGAGCCGGTGTAGGTCACGAGCTCGGTCGACGGTCGGTAGGCGGTGGCGAGCACCAGACCGGTCACCGCCAGCACCAGGAAGGCCACGATGGCGGCGTGGCTGATCAACGCCCCGAAACCGACGGGCCACAGCGAGGGGCGCTCGGCGTCGCGTCCGAGGCGGGCATCGAGCCGTTCGGTGAGCCGTGCGATCGGGGAGGGCGGCATCAGGCCGTCCCTCCGACCGCACCCGGTGGGGCGGTGAGGTCGCCGGTGGCGATCACGTACCCGTCCTCGTCCAGCCCCAGCGGTAGCTGCGGCAGCGGGTGGGACGCGGGCCCGGAGACCGGTTCGGCGCCGCGGCGGGCGTCGAAGGTCGCCTGGTGGCAGGGACAGAACAGCGCCTGGTCCTGGTCACGGTAGAGCGCGACGGCGCACCCGGCGTGGCTGCACAGCCGCGAGTACGCGATGAGGGTCCCGTCGACGACCCCGTCGAGGACGGTCGGAGGTTCGGGCAGCTCGCGCAGACGGATGAGCATGACCGCCGACAGTTCCCGGCCGACCGCATCCTCGGGCCAGACCGTCACGACGCTGCCGAGGGGCAGGTCGTCGGGACGGACCGGGGTGCCGTCGAGGGTCGCGAGCCGGGCGCCGGCGGACCAGTCGGAGCCCGCCGGGGCTCGGGGGCCGAAGCGCAGGAGCGCGGCCAGCCCTCCGACGCCGAGGAAGGCCGCGCCGCCGAGCGCACCGCCGAGGAGGCGTCGTCGGCTGCGGAACGGCGCGAGTTCGTCGACCGGCGCGGGTCGCTCGATGGTGCGCTCGCCGAGGTCGCCGGTGACCACGAGGTGGTGCATCGCCACCGTGATCGCGAGCCCGGCGCCCGTGGCGACGAGCCCGAGGGCGGACGTGGCGGCGTCCGCGATCCACAGGGCCACGAAGGCCGCGATGCCGAGGCCGCCGGCCGCCAGCCACCCGAGGAACCACGGGCGGCGGAAGCTGTGGACCTGCGTGGCCGGCCCGGTGGGTTCCGTCGGACGGCGTCCCGGGTCGCGGTCGGTGGGGTCGCGGCGTTCGTCGGCCATCAGCGGGGCTCGAAGGGGTCGGTCCGGGCGAAGCTGTCGGGTTCGGCGGGGCTCCAGCGGCGGGCACGCGCCACGACCCACACGACCACGCCGGCCAGGAGCGCGAGGCCGAGGGCGAACAGCGCCTCGCCGACCTGGTCGACCTCGGC
>CAYSTY010000393.1:0-2685 GCA_964433685.1 uncultured Actinomycetota bacterium
CGGACGGCGGAGGCACGGACGGCGGAGGCACGGGCGTCACACCGGTCGCGAGCGGCGGCGACTACGAGCGACCCCCTCGTGCCCCGTACGACCCGTCGGGGCCGGGGGCGCGATCCGACGACCCTGCCGACGACCCCGACGACGACCCCGACGACGTCCCCGCCGACGATCCCACCGACGGCGAGGTCCCCGTCGATCCGCCCGGCGCGCGTGAGCACGCCGACGAGGAGGTGGTGGACGACGCGCTGGCCGAGCTCGAGGACCTGCTCGACGGCGAGGTGGACCGCGGCGACCTCGAGGACATCGACGAGCTGCTCGGTGGCCTCGGCAACGCCGAGCTGAACGCCGTCGTCGGGGCCCTGTCGAACGAGCAGATGCAGGCGTGGGCCGAGGGGCTGCAACGGCGCAGCGGCTGGTGGCCCCCGTGGCGCAACGACACCATCGACGACGACCGTCAGCGTGAGCTGCTCAACGCGCTGCTGCCGGGTCTCGACCCGCGCAACGTCGCCCGCATGGTGGCCGCCGTCGACCAGCTCTCTCCCGCCTTCGACGACCTGCCGGGCAGTCCGGAGTCCGACGACGGTGGCGACGAGCTGCGCTACGCCCGCCTCGAGGGAGCCGAGCTGTACGTCGGCGGGGTCGACCCGCTCGACATCCACCAGGGCGCGATCGGCGACTGTCACCTGATGGCCACGCTCGGGGCGCTCGCCGCCGCCGACCCGGGCTTCATCGAGGACATGATCACCGACAACGGCAACGGCACCTACACCGTGCGCCTCTACGACGACCGGGGTCGGGTCGAGTACGTCACCGTCGACGACCGCTTCCCCGTCGACGCGGACACGGGCAACGCCGAGTTCGCGCAGCCCGGACGTCCCCCGGAGCTGTGGCCACTGATCGTCGAGAAGGCGTACGCGCAGCGCTACGGCAGCTACGGCGAGATCGAAGGCGCCCCGACCGACCGCACCGTCCGCCGCATCACCGGTGAGCAGACCAGGACCGTGAACGCCGACGAGACCGACGTCCGCGAGCTCGCGGAACGTCTGGCCGACGGCGAACCGCTCGCGGTCCGCAGCCTCCGGCCCGGCGACTCGGAGGAGGTGGCCGAGTACCAGGACGAGTTCGTCGACGCATCGGGGAACGAGATCCGTCAGCTGGTCGCCGCCCACGCCTACTTCGTCTCCAGCGTGGACGAGGACGCCGGTACGGTCACCCTGCGCAACCCGCACGGACCGCACACCGACGACATCGTCCTGACCGTGGACCAGATGAGCCGGCTGTTCAACGGGGTGGTGTTCCTTGACTGATCACCGGACCGACCGCCGGACCCACCGCCGGACCGACCTACGGGTGCCGAGGCGGTGGGTGGCGGCGCTGGTCGCCGCGCTCCTCCTGGCGGGGTGCGGCGGCGGTGGCGGGACCGACGGCGGGACCACCACCGACGGCGGGACCACCACCGACGACGGGACCACCACCGACGACGGACAGGGGAACGCCGTGGAGGTGCCCGCCGACGCGACCGTGTTCGAGATCCGCGGAAGCGCGACCGCCGGGGACGCGGACGTCGCCCTGTCCGCGACCGTGCACGACCGCGACGGTGTCCAGGAGGCCGACGTCTACCTCGCCGACCTCCGCGAGGCCGACCCGAGCGAGGAACGCATCTCCGGCCCTCCCGGCACGGTCGGCCAGGTCGCCGGCTTCGAGCTCACGATCGTCGACATCACCGGGGTCGACGGAGCCGACGAGGATGCCGAGGGCGCCGTCCGTGAGATCGTCACCGTCGCGGTCCGTGACGTCGCCAGTTGACGGGAGCGGTCCGTCGGGAGCCTCGTGCCGCGACCTCGCTGACGGCCCCGGCGAGGTCCGTCGGGGACGCGGTTCCGCGCGTACATCCTGCGGGCGGGTGATCGCCGCCCCCGGACGCGTGTAGCCTGCCTCGGCATCCTGCGGTCCGAAGTCTCGGTCCCGCGCCCGCTCCGGAGCGTTCACCACCCCGCCCCCGGACCGCTCGCGACCGACGGATCTGCCGATGCTGCCTCCCCTCGACGCGCACCCCTTCCTCGACGCGCTGCGTTCGCGTGTGCTCGTGCTCGACGGCGGCATGGGGACCTCCATCCAGGACGCCGACCTGTCCCTCGACGACTTCGGGTCGGCGGACCTCGAGGGCTGCAACGAGATCCTCGTGGCGACGCGACCGGACGTCATCGACGCCGTCCACCGCTCGTTCCTCGAGGTCGGTGCCGACGCGGTCGAGACCGACACCTTCGGTGGCGCTCCGTGGGTCCTCGACGAGTACGGGCTCGGCGAGCGCTGTGAGGAGCTCAACGAGACCGCGGCGCGCATCGCACGGGCCGCCTGCGACGCCTACGCGACGCCGGAGCGGCCACGGTTCGTGGTGGGGTCGATCGGCCCGGGGACCCGCTCACCCACGCTGTCGCTCGGCAAGGACCCGGCGACCACGAAGGACTTCATCGACGTCCCGACGATGGAGGACGGCTACCGGCGTCAGGTCCGCGGGCTGCTCGACGGCGGCGCGGACGTGCTGCTGATCGAGACCTGCTTCGACCTGCTCCAGATCAAGGCCGCGGTGGCGGCCGCCAACGACGTGTTCGAGGAGCGCGGCGCCCGGGTCCCGCTGATGGTGGAGTTCACCATCGAGAAGGACATCAACACGATGCTCCTCGG
>CAYSTY010000394.1:0-2684 GCA_964433685.1 uncultured Actinomycetota bacterium
CTGCGCGGATCCTGAGTTCCTCGCCTCACGAGGAGCCCGCGACGTGCAGCTATGGGCGCGGGCCATCGCAACGATGGACGCACATCGTCACGGTTCGGCGCGCACGACGGAGCCGCGGGACTGGCAGCGATTGCCGCACACCCAACTGCTGCGGGGACTCGGGTCCGGGGTCGCACAGCCTTCGGTCTGACCGATGAATCAGGCGGCGGTTCGACGTCTACACCTTGGACTGCAAGGCACGGAGGAAGCCATGCGCAACGTTGTCCTGGAGGCACTCGACGTGATCGTCGGGGAGTGGTCGCTCACACTGACCGATGCGTGGTTCCTCGAGTCCAGAGAGGTCCGTCAGTACGGCCGCGCCGCTATCCGCTGGATCGACGACGCATTCATCGAACTCTATGCAGAGATGGAGGGCGAGCCCGTTTGGCGCTTCGTGTTCGGCCGCAGCGACGCCAACGAGCGACTCATCGCCCTGTACCACGACCCGCGACCGACATCGCGCGTGTTCGACATGACCTTCGACAACGGGGAATGGACGCTGCTTCGCCAGGATCCGGACTTCCACCAGCGCTTCGTCGCAACAGTCGCTAACGATCGGATCGACGGCCGATGGGAAGCATCGGAGGATGGTGGCGCTACCTGGCGCAAGGACTTCGACCTGATCTTCGAGCCGATCGGCGCGTCAGAGACCGAGTCGTGACGGGTCTCAGGTAGCTCCTCAGGCCGGCTTCAACTATGTGCGAATGGGCTTTGCCTTGAGGGCGACCACAATCACGGTGATGGCGCCCCGGGGTAGCTCCCACGGGCCTTACGCCGTGTTGGCGGGGATGCGCCTATCCGACGCGGAAGGCGAGGAGTGCGGCGAGAGCGAGCAGAACGACGCTGCCAACCTGTCGGGTACGCGTCTGCACGCTGGGGCGGGGAAGTCGACCCAGCCGGCTGCCCAGCATGGCGAGCGCGGCCTGCCACGCCAAGGAGGACAAGCCGACGGCCACGAGGAAGGCCACCCGGGTCGGGGCCGAGTTCAGACGGTCGGCCAGCGCGAGGGTGAGCCCGGTGAAGTACACCACGGTGGCCGGGTTGATGGCGGTCAGCGACGCGAACGCGACGAAGGTTCGCCCCGGTCGCGCGGAACCTGCCGGGACAGACCCGACGGATCCTGCGGGCGCAGCCGGCTCGGGTACACGGATGGCCAGGCCACGGATGGCGATCGCGGCGATGATCGCGGCGGCGAGGTAGCTCGCAGGTCGGATGACGGGTTCGACCACGCGGGCGGCCCAGGCGGTCGCGGTGATCGCGAGCGTGGCGTAGGCCAGGTCGGTGGTGGCGACCCCCGTGGCGGCAGCGAGACCCGCGTTGCGGCCGTGGCGCATCGCACGGTCGATGATGAGCAGGCCGATCGGTCCGAGCGGTACCGCGACCGCGAGCCCGGCGGCAACGCCGAGCCACAGGCCGGTGAGCAGGTCCGAGGCGGTAAACATCTCCATGGCCATAGCCTCGCGGCGGTCTCGCCGCGTCCGTCACGGAAGTTCCTGCATCAATCGGTTCCGCTACCGTTGATTCCGTGGAACTAGACGCCCTTGACCGCAAGATCCTCGGTGCGCTGCTCGAGGATGGTCGTATGACGTGGCTGCAGCTCGCCGACGAGGTCGGGCTCAGCCCTTCAGCGGCGACCGAACGGGTCCGACGGCTCGAACGCGCTGGCGTCATCGCCGGCTACCGCGCCGTCATCTCACCCGAGGCGATCGGCTGCGGCATCGAGGCTCGCATCGCGGTCACTTTCCGCCCCGGCCTCGACCGGGACACGTTCCTGACCGCACTCACCGACGAGGCGACCATCGTCGATGCCGTCCACCTCACGGGTCCCAACGACTACGAACTCACCGCCCGCTGCACCGACATCGACGAGCTCGACGCGCTGCTCGACCGTCTCAAAACCACACTCGAGGTCGAGCGCACCGACACGCGCATCGTGCTGACACACCCCATCCGGCGCGACCCCGACCCGACCCACCCACGAACGATCCCGCGACCGGTCGGCCGCCACGCCGCACCAGACCGACGCCGGTGACGTTCGAAGGCGCGTCGCCACCGAGCTAACGCTCTCCGGAACGGCCAAGCCCGGCGCACCTCGACGGGGCGTTACCGGTCGACTCCATCGCCGCAATGTCGCACACACCAGCCAACGAGACCGAGGTCGCCGGCGACGACCGACCCGCCCGAGTGTCGACGTCTCCTCCGGCCGGTTCCCCCACGGAGCATCACACGGCCGAACGACCCACATAGCGACAACCGCAGCCGGTATCGCTATGTGCGGAGCGGCGCCGATGGCCGACCGCACAACATCTCGGCTATCGAGTCGGCATGCCGGGGGGTCGATGTCACACCGCCCACCGACACTGTCACGGCCATCGCACACGGACGGAAGGTGTGGGCGATGAGGCATCAGGGTTGGCCACGCAACAGTTCAACAGGGCCCAGGGGCGGGTTGTCCACTGGGCCCGGCGGTGGCCTCGCAACCGGGCCTGGCGGAGGTGCCTCGACGGGCCCTGGCGGAGGTCTCTCCACGGGTCCCGGGGGAGGGCTTTCTACTGGTCCCGGGGGAGGTCTGTCGACTGGTCCCGGCGGCGGACTCTCGACGGGCCCGGGGGGAGGTCTGTCGACCGGTCCCGGCGGTGGACTCT
>CAYSTY010000395.1:0-2676 GCA_964433685.1 uncultured Actinomycetota bacterium
ACTCGGCGGGGTAGTCCATCGCGCCGACGCCGATGATCGTGCCCTGACCGGCCATGAGCCGCGGCACGGAGTGCACCGTGCCGATCGTGCCGGGGTTGGTGAGGGTGATCGTCGTGCCCGCGAAGTCGTCGACCTTGAGCTTGTTGTTGCGGGCGCGGCGCACCAGGTCCTCGTAGGCCGCGACGAACTGGCCGAAGTCCATGCTGTCCGCACCCTTGATGCTGGGCACGAGGAGCTGGCGGGTGCCGTCCGGCTTGGCCAGGTCGATCGCGAGACCGAAGTTCACGGCGCCGGGCTGCATCACGCCGGGCTTGCCGTCCACGAGCTGGTAGCTCGCGTTCATCGCGGGCATGTCCGCCAGCGCCTCGACGACGGCGTACCCGATGAGGTGGGTGAAGGAGACCTTCCCGCCGCGGGACCGGCTGAGGTGGTTGTTCAGCACGATCCGGTTGTCGACCATGAGCTTGGCCGGGATGTCCCGCACCGAGGTCGCCGTCGGCACCTCGAGGCTGGCCTCCATGTTGGTGACGACACGGGCGGCCGGGCCGCGCAGGCGCTCGACGGTGGGCTCGGGCAGCGGCTGGTCGAGGCGTGCGGCCGGCTCCTGCGCGTAGGGCGCCGTGGCCGGCTGCGCCGTGGCGTCGGGCGCAGGTCCCGATTCGTCGCGCTCGCGCGGTGTCTGGGGGGCGCGGCTCGCCGCCGTGCGGCGGGCGCGCGCCTCGGGCGCGGGCCGGTCCTCCGGCTCGGTGGGCGGGGGCGTCGGCACCGCGGACTCCCTGGTCTGCTCCGGCTTCGGCTGCTGCTCCGGCTGCTGCGCGCCGCTGCCGTCCGACGACGGCGTCGAGGCGACCCGCCCGTTCGTCGTCGCGTCGGGCTCCGACCCGCGGTCGGCCGGGTCCCGGCTCTCGGGGCGGTAGTCCTCGAAGAACTCCCACCACGCCGGGTCGACCGAGTTCTTGTCCACGAGGTACTTCTCGTACATCTCGTCGACCAGCCACTGGTTCGCACCGAACTGCGACGCCGCGTCTGGTTCCGCCTTCTGGGACACTCCCGGATCGCCCACTTCCACCCACGGGACCTCAGGCCGCCCCGAGCGGCCGTTGCTCTGTCCCCTCAACCCTAGGCCACGTCGCGGTGTGGCGGCGGTCACGCGGGCGGGCCGGTCAGGTGATGTCGCGGCGGAACGCGGTGAACCGGCCGACCAGCGTGAGGACCAGCCCGTAGCCCACCAGGACGAGCACCCCCGGCAGCAGGTCGAGCAGGTCGGTGAGTCCCGTGGCCGCGAAGAAGCTGGACCCGGCGACGGCCTCGCCCGCGGCACCGGGAAGCCACATCGCGATGCCGGCCAGCCCGTCGACCATGGCCATGACGGTGCGCAGGATCGGCTCGACGAACTGCGTGAAGGCGAGGATGACGACGACCGCCGCGACCTGGTTGGGCAGGGCCGCGCCGACGCCGACGCCGACCACCGCCCACAGCGTGAGGGCCAGGACCGACCGGCCGAGGACCTCCAGCACCGCGGCGTCCATCAGGTGGGTCGGTTGTCCGCCGATCGCGAGCGCGGCGGCCCCCGTGCCGGCGGTCGCGACCGTCCCGGCCAGGCCGAAGAGCAGCCCGACCGGGACGGCGGCGAGGAGCTTGGCGCCGAGGACGAGCGTCCGCCGCGGCTCGGCGAGGAGCGTCGGCGTGATGGTCATGTGCCGGAACTCACCGGTGACCGAGAGCGCGCCGACCACGACCGGGAACACGTACCCGAAGCTCGGCGCGATCGTGTAGATCATCAGCGCGACGTCCTGGGTCCCCAGCGGACCCGCGGTCTCGCCCTGCCCCCCGGTGACCGACGCGTCACCCGTGCTGAACGCCAGGCCGAGGATGGCGGCGAGGAACCCCATGTACCCGGCCATGACCAGGAGCAGGATCCACCACATCCGCGTGGTGACGAGCTTGCGGTACTCGGTGACGAGGGCCTGGCGGAGGGCGCTCACGCGGCCACCTCCCCACGGGTCGCCGTGGCCTGTTCGGGGTGCCCGGTGAGCCGGAGGAAGACGTCCTCCAGGCCGACGTCCCGGGATGTGAGCTCGTGCAGCTCGACCCGTGCGGCGAAGGCCGCGGCACCGACCTCGGCCGGCTCGACGTCGCGGACCAGGAGCCCCTGACCGGGCTCGAGCGCCGTCCACCGCCCGGGCCAGCGCTCCTCGGCCAGGCGCTCGAGCGCTGCCGCGTCGGGGGCGAGGACGCGGACCGAACGCTCGGTCAGCCGGACCAGCTCCTTGAGCGGGGAGGTGTGCACCAGGCGCCCGCGCGAGATGATGACGACCTCGTCGACGGTCTGCTGGACCTCGCTGAGCATGTGGCTCGACACGAGGACGGTGCGTCCCTCGCTCGCCAGGTACCGCAGGAAGCCGCGCAGCCAGGCGATGCCCTCCGGGTCGAGCCCGTTGGCCGGCTCGTCGAGGATGAGCACCCGCGGGTCGCCCAGGAGCGTGGTCGCGAGCGCGAGGCGCTGCCGCATGCCCAGGGAGAACCCGCCGACCCGGCGGTTCGCCGACTCGGTCATCCCCACCATCGCGAGGACCTCGTCGCACCGGCTGTCCGGCACGCCGGTCTGCGGCGCGTAGACCCGCAGGTGGTCGCGCGCCGTGCGGCCCGGGTGGAAGCTCGCGGCCTCGAGCGCGG
>CAYSTY010000396.1:0-2667 GCA_964433685.1 uncultured Actinomycetota bacterium
GCGGCGGCTGGGGCACAGAGAACAGGGCCCACGCGCCCCAGGCGACCACGGGCGTGTCGGTGGGGTCGGTGCGACCTGGCTACCGGGTGCCGATGGTGGCCTCGCCGCCACGATCCGTACCCGGTGGTCCGAGCGGGGCTCCCGCGGAAGCCGCGGCCGACCGGTGAGAGAACCGCCGCGGGGACCTGGCGGATCCGGGCGTTTGTGCCTGGATCGGAACCGGTCGACAACGGCGGCCACGTACGCCGCGTGGCAGTAGCTCGTGCGCGCAAGTTGGCGTGCCTTGGGTCATCGATCCGCTGGCCTGCGTGGCGAAGCGTTCCCTTATGGACGAACCGGACCCGGTCGGTGAGTCTGCGCGAGGACGTTGTCACGCTCGATGATGATGAAGCTGCGCGGACCGCGAGCCCGCGGGTCTCCAGGGCCAAGGCGGCGACCAGCTTCACGACCGATGTGGCGTACCTGACGCCCGGATGAGGGCTCAGAAGGCGGCCGCGTCGAGTGCCTGGCGGGCTATCTCACCTGTGGCGTTTCCCTCGGCGGTCGCTCTGGCTCGTTGTTTCATCTCGCGGCGGTCGAGTCCTTCGTCGCCCAGAACCTTCGTGGTTCCTCCAACGGCATGGAGCAGTGAGATGATCGCAGCCTCATGGTGTGTCGGTGACCGCTCGCCGACGAGGACGTGCTGAAGCCCTCGCTTGAGTTCCTCGGTGTGCTGCGCGTCGGCTGGGGGCCATCGGTCGGCCGGGACGATGCCGGCGAGCCGTGCCGGTTTGGGCTCGAGCCTGCCCTGCTCGGTGAGACGTTCCAGAAGTTGGCTGCGCGCGCCCTTGGCGATCTTGGAGACCACGACCTGCGCGCGTGTGGAGCGGCGAGCCGGGATACGTCGCAGCGCCTCGTCGAGGATGTCATCACCCGTGGACGTGGGATCGATGACGGCAACGGTGCGGTTCCTGGTCACCCGGTGGGGTTCGGTCAGCTCGATCCTTCGTCGTTCGGTCAGTTCCGCCAGGAGAGCTCCTCCGAGAGCGACGTCGGCCTTGTCGGACCACACCAACAGTCGACCGGTCTCGGTGTGGTGGAGCAGCATCAGAAGGTCTTCAGCCAGCATGTGGGGTCCTCCTTCGCATCGCGGTTGTGTTCGCGCCCGGGTGCTTCTCAGTGGGAGTCGTTCGGTACCTCAGGTGGGGGATCGGGGTCGGTTGACGTGAAGAAGATCTCCTCGATGGGTCGGGCGAAGACCTCGGCGATCTTGAAAGCCAGGGGAAGGCTCGGGTCGTACCGGTCGTTCTCGATCGCGTTGACTGTCTGGCGCGACACGTCGAGCCGGTCGGCCAGGTCGGCCTGGCTCCACTGGCGACCTGCCCGCAGTACGCGAAGTCGGTTGTTCACGACATCCGTCGCTTGAGGAGCAGCGAGGCGACGACCCACGCTGCGACCCCGAGCCCGGTCGTGATCTGGAGCTGCTGTCGGGCGTCGCCGATCCCGGCGGCCTGGAGCACCCCCACGACGGCCAGGACGGTGATCGTCACGCCGAACCCGATCGCCATCGCGTTCAGCTCGACGACGCGCTCGCGTTCGTCGGAGCGCCCGTGCATCCTGATCTGCGCCCATATCAACAGACCGATACCGACCAGAGGAGACAGCGCCCACACGGCATGCCAGCCACCCGCAGAGGTCTCCGGGCTCGCGGCGATAAGCGATACCTGGCTCACGATGAGCACCACCAGCCCAGGCAGGAGGTCACGGGATGCGGCCTGCCGACGTGCGACGTCGCTGCTGCTCTGGCGTTCCTCGTGCGTCGACTCCATACCCACCTCGTGCGTCGGTTCCGCATCCAGGGAGTGTAAAGGGTGCTTGTCGGAATATCAAGTAAGCTTTACACTCCACTCGGCGGTGGAGACCGCTGATGACCTCAAGGAAGCAGCGGGCCAGCGAGCGAACTGGTCCTCGCCCACGTCACCGCAGTCACCCGACTGCCTTGCAGGGCAGTACCGATCTGGCCCGGCCAGCGTGTCGACAACCGCCGGGATCGACCGTGCGAACCCGGGCGTTCTGCACGGCGGTAGAGGGAGCGCATTCAGATCTTCTGACTACGCGTGGGCTGCCAGACGTGACGCTCCCCATCCTCGGTTTCCAACCCCCACAGGTCGGCCAGTGGCAACCCCTGCCGTGCGAGCCGCTCGGCTTCGTCGCGGTACACCTTCCAGTCGGGTTCGACGTTGCGCACGCCATCGATCCTGACGCGCCGGCCGTCGGCGTCGAGCGAGCCGAGGGTGAGGTCCGCGTCGAGGAAGGCACCTCCACCTTGGAAGTGCATGCCGATCACGGCCCGGACGTCGTGCCCTTGTAACCGCTCCACGGTCTGCCGTCGCTCGAGCCGCACATGGCGAGTGCGCCATGCACCCACGGCAACGAGTGTCGCGATCGCCACGAGGCCCACCGCGGCCAGGATCTCCACAGCTCCCCCGATGACGACGACTTGACCTTACGGCGACCAGGGCGTGGCGGCCTCCGGCTGGAGTTCATCCCCTTCGACCGCAGACCATCGAGACCTCACGGCGACCTGGCGGTTCCGGGCGTTGCGCACGGTTGCAGTCAGGGTGACTGCAACCGGGCGGGGCGGAACACCGCGGCCCCGACATCGGGCCCCACTTGCAGTCGCGGTGA
>CAYSTY010000397.1:0-2663 GCA_964433685.1 uncultured Actinomycetota bacterium
GGTGGAGGCGGGGACGGGAATCGAACCCGTGATGGAGGATTTGCAGTCCTCTGCCTTACCACTTGGCTACCCCGCCGGGCGGTGCGGAGGGTAGCGGCGTCGCACGGTCCGGTGCGACTCGCGCCCGACCCGCCGCGGGGGGGTCAGCGGTCCTCGTCGGCGAATGCCTCGGCGAGCGGCCCCGTCCCCCAGCGTGACGCCCGCCACCAGGACAGACCGACGCCCGACGCCAGCAGGCCGAGCCCGAGCAGTCGGCCCATCGATCGCCAGCCGACGACCACCGCGAGCGGGTCGACCGTCGCGAAGCGCCCGTGACCGGTCACCGCGATGGTCTCGGTCGTCGACAGCCGTGGGGCCCGACCATCGACCGGCTCGTCCCAGCCCGGACGCACCGTGAACCGATCGGCCACGATGCGCGGATCGTCGGCGGCGCGACGTACCTGGCCGTGCGTGGGTCGCTGGCGACGTGCCGCGCGGACCAGCTCGCGTTCGAACTGACGCGCGAACGATCCCGTCCTCCGCCCCGCCACGACGCCTCCTCGTCCTCGGCCGTTCCACGCCGGTGCCGAGGAGCCTACGCGCCGGCGTCCCCATCGAGCGGTCGCCCGGTTCAGCTCGCCTCGCGGAGGGCAGCCAGCAACCGCCGGTAGGTCTCGAGGCGTGCGGGGTGGACACGTCCGGCGGCCAGCGCGTCCGGTAGTGCGCAGCCGGGCTCGCCGTCGTGCACGCAGTCGTCGAGGTCGCAGGTCAGGCGCGCGAGTTCGGGGAAGTGGCGGGCGAGCTCGTCCGCCGCCAACGTGCCGAGCCCGAACGAGCGGACCCCGGGCGTGTCCACCAGCCACGCGTCGATCGCGGGCATCGGGACCGCCTTCGATGCGACGGTGGTGTGCCTGCCCCCGAAGCGTCCGACCTCACCGACGGCGTGCTCCGCGTCGGGGACGAGCAGGTTGAACAGCGAGGACTTGCCCACCCCGGAGTGGCCCGAGAACGCGCTCCACACGCCGGTCAGCAGCGTGCGCAGCTCGTCGATGCCCTCGCCGGTGGCCGCGGACGTCCCGCGGACCGGCACCCCGAGGTCCTCGTACCTCGCGGCCACCTCCTCGAACGGGCCACGTTCGTGGATGAGGTCGAGCTTGTTGACGCACAGGACGGCGTCGAGGTGGCCGACGGACGCCGCCACGAGGACCCGGTCGGCGAACCGGGTCCCCACCTCGAGGTGGTCGGCGGTGACGACCACGACCACCTGGTCGGCGTTGGCGACCACCACGCGCTCGTCGTCCTGGGCGTCGTCACCGGTGCGGGTCAGCCACGTCGTGCGTTCGAGCAGTTCGGTGATGCGTGCCACGTCGTGCTCGTCGCGCGGCGGGGTGATCCGGACCTCGTCACCGACCACGACCTTGGTGCCGCGCATACCGCCGGCGAACCGGGCCGGTACGACCTCGCCTGCGAACACGACGGTGATGCGGCCACGGTCGACGGCGACCACCCGGGCGACCTCGTGCGTGGCGACCTTCCGCTTGGCGTTGTCGCTCAACGCGTCCGTCTTGCGGCGCGGTTCGACGAACGAGTGGTCGTCCTCCCACTCGTCCTCGAACGCTTCGATATCGATCCTCGGCACACCGCATCCTGCCAGCCCGCGGGGACCGACGGCGACCCCACGTGGGGCCCACTAGCTTCGTCCGTCGCTCATCGACCGTCCTCCGCCGACCTCGCGAGGTGTCCCGTGGCCGACCACCACTTCGATCGGACCGGGTACGACCTGGCCAGCGCAGCCGTCGAGGCTGCCCTGGCGGCCGGTGCGACCTACGCCGACGCCCGCGTGGTCCGCCGGCGCAGCGAGCGCATCGCCGCCCGCAACGGTGAGCTGGAGACCGTCGCGACCGACGAGGACCTCGGGCTCGGCGTGCGTGCGCTGATCGGGTCGTCCTGGGGGTTCGCGGCCACCTCGGACCTGACCGACCGGTCCGCGGCCCGTGCCGGTGCCGAGGCGACCGCCACCGCGAAGGCATCGGCGTTGGTGCCCGGCAGCGACCTGCAGCTCGCCGACGTCGAGGTCCGACAGGACACCTACGAGACGCCGCACGCGGAGGACCCGTTCACGATCCCGCTCGACGAGAAGGTCGCCCTCGTCACCGGCGTGACCCGGACGATGCTGGAGGTCGAGGGCGTCGCGGTCACCACCGCCCAGCTGATGTTCTGGGACACCGAGAAGTGGTTCGTGTCCTCGCAGGGCCACCGCATCGCCCAGCACCTGGTCGAGAGCGGCTGCGGGATGGACGCCACCGCCGTCGGCGAACGCGAGACCCAGCGCCGCAGCTACCCGCAGTCGTTCGGACACGTGGAGACCGGCGGCTACGAGGTCGTCCGGCGCTTCGACCTCTCCGCCCACGCCACCCGGGTCGCCGAGGAGGCGGTACAGCTGCTGTCGGCCGACGACTGCCCCGCAGGCGAGCTCGACCTCATCCTCGAGTCGTCGCAGCTCGCCCTGCAGATCCACGAGTCGGTCGGCCACGCCATCGAGCTCGACCGCATCCTCGGGTGGGAGGCCGCCTTCGCCGGCACCTCCTTCCTCGACATCGATCAGCTCGGGTCGCTGCGCTACGGCTCGGAGCTGATGAACATCACCGCCGACGCCACCATCCCCGGCGCGCTGGCGACCTTCG
>CAYSTY010000398.1:0-2634 GCA_964433685.1 uncultured Actinomycetota bacterium
CGGAACGGCGACGAGGCGGTCACGAGCGCCCGGACCAGACCGGGGTGCCGGAACGCGGTCGCGACGGCGACGGCGCCGCCCCAGTCGTGGCCGACGAGGACGGCCCTGCGCACGTGCAGGTTGCGGATGAGCTGGCTCACCTCGTCGGCGAGGGTCTGCGGGTCGTAGCCGGTCGCCGGCGCCGCCGACCGGCCGAAGCCCTTGAGGTCGGGAGCGACGACGCGGTAGCCCGCCTCCACGAGCAGGGGCGCCACACGCCGCCAGGACGAGCCGTCCTCCGGCCAGCCGTGCAGCAGGAGGGCGAGGTCGTCACCGTGCCCGAGCGCACGCACGAAGAAGCGGGTGTCACCACCGGCGACGTAGCCCTCACGCCACACGCACCGCTCCTGATCGTCGACCAGCGGGCAGCGTACGGCGGCGGGTCCGTCGTAGGCTGCACCCACGCCGTCCGTCCGTTCCGAGGCTGCCCGTGCCCACCCGACCATCCGCCTCGCCGGCCTTCGCGCTGTCCGACCGGTTCGTGGACGCCTACGCGGCGGTCCGACCCCTGGAGGCCACGATGGCCGGGGTCGGCGGTCACGACGATCGCTGGGGGGATCTCGGCCCGGACGGGGTCGCCGCCGAAGCCGACCTGCTGCGTCGCACCCGGGCGGAGCTGGCCACGCTCCCACCGAGCGGCGACCGGTGGGAACGCCTCGCGGTCCGCGTCCTCGACGAGGACCTGGCCGTCCGCATCGCCCACCACGACCACGACGAGCCGCTCCGGGACATCGCCCACCTGGCCTCCACGGTCCCGGAGATGCGCGAGGCGCTGGAGGTCCAGGCGAGCGACGACGCTGCCGGTCGTGAGGCCGTCGCCCGCCGCCTGGAGACCTTCCCCGTGGCGCTGGACGGGTGGCGTCGCACCGTCGACCTCGGCCGCCAGCGGGGCGTGGTCGCCGCGGCACGACAGGTCCGGTCGGTCGCCGAGCAGCTGGACGTCATGGCGGCCGCGGACGGTCCGATCCAGGCGGTCGCCGCCGGCATCGTCGCCGCGGACGGTGCGCGCAAGGACCGGATCGACGCCGCGGTGCTCGAGGTGCGCGCCGCCGCCGCCGGGACCGCCGGTTGGCTCCGGACGACCTACCTGCCGGACGCCGCCACCGAGGACGGCGTCGGCCCCGAACGCCACGAGCGGGCGGCGCGGGCGCTGCTCGGCCGCGACCTCGATGCGCACGACGCGGCAGCCTGGGCGTGGGACCGCATCGGCGAACTCACCGCCCGCGCGACGCAGGTCGCCCGCGAGCTCGCACTCGCCGACGACCTGCCGGGCACCGTCGCCGCGCTCCGCGCCGACCCGGCGTTCGCCGCGCCGACCCCCGCCGCGTTCCGCGAAGCCATGCTCGCCCGACAACACGCGGCGCTCGAGGAGCTCGAGGGCGTGCACTTCGACGTCCCGACCCCGATCCGACGGGTCGAGGTCCGACTGTCCGGCGGCGGCGCGCTCGGGGCCTACTACACCCCGCCGTCGGAGGACTTCTCCCGCCCGGGGACGATCTGGTGGTCGTTGCCCGACGATGGCCCGGTCCCCCTGTTCGAGGAGGTGTCGACGGCCTACCACGAGGGGTTCCCCGGCCACCACCTGCAGATCGGGACCCAGATCGCGCTGGCCGACCACCTCTCACGTGCCCACCGGCTGCTGATCTGGAACCCGGGCTACGGCGAGGGCTGGGCCCTGTACACCGAGCAGCTGATGGACGAGCTCGGCGCGCTCGAGCACCCGGCCTACACCCTCGGTTACCTCGTCAGCGAGCTGCTCCGGGCCACCCGTGTCGTGGTCGACATCGGGCTGCACCACCGCTGGCGCCTCCCCGCCGATGCGCCGGTGCACGACGGCGAGGCGTGGGACTACGACCGGGCGGTCGACGTGCTCCGCCGGCTCGCCTTCCTGCCGGCGGACTACGCCGCCAGCGAGGTGACCCGCTACCTCGGTTGGCCCGGACAGGCGGTCTCCTACGCGCTCGGCCAGCGCGAGATCGTGGCGCTGCGCGAGGAACGGCGGCGCCGAGACGGCGCCGGGTTCGACCTCAAGACCTTCCACGCCGACGTGCTCGGCTCCGGCACGGTCGGGCTCGGGCTGCTGCGCGAGCTGGTGCTCGACGGCGACGTGCGCTGATCCGCCGTCAGCCGATCACCTCACCCACCAGCGCGTAGCGCCGCACCCCGCAGCGGGTGAGGTCGACGCCGGGGTAGCGCGAACGCAACCCCTCGGTGACCTCGCCGGTGGCCGCCTCGAACGTCGCCTCGTCGCCGACGCGGAGCCGGCGTTGCCCGACGTCGACGGTCACCGCGCCGCCGTCGAGCGGGCCGAACGCGGTCCGGGCCACGAACAGGGGCAACAGCAGCCCCTCCGCGTCCTCGAGGAGCACGCAGTCGCGCTCGACCACCACCGTGGCCGTCAACGTCCCGCGCGGGTCCTCCCCGACGGCGTCGACCGCGACGAGGTAGGGACGCGCCGCCAGCGGCCCCTCCGCCGGCGCCGCGCACCCGAACAGGACCGCCGCCGCGACGAACCCGCCCAGCCACCGCCGGCTCACCATCCGCCGACCTCCTGGTCGTAGAACAGCTCGAGGCAGATGCGCCGGACGTGACGGG
>CAYSTY010000399.1:0-2631 GCA_964433685.1 uncultured Actinomycetota bacterium
AGCTCGTCGGTGTCGGACCAGAACCCGCCCGCGAGCCCCGCCGCGTACGCCGCCCCGAGCGCGGTCGTCTCCGACACCACCGGTCGACTGACCGGCACGCCGAGCACGTCGGCCTGGATCTGCATGCACAGGTCGTTCGCGGTCACGCCACCGTCGACCTTGAGCACCTCGAGCGGGACGCCGGAGTCCTCGGCCATCGCGTCGGCGACGTCCTTGGACTGGTAGCAGATCGCCTCCAGCGTGGCCCGCGCGAGGTGGGCGTTGGTGTTGAACCGCGACAGCCCGACGATCGCGCCGCGGGCGTCGGAGCGCCAGTGCGGGGCGAACAGCCCGGAGAACGCCGGGACGAAGTAGACCCCGCCCGAGTCGGGGACCTGGCGCGCCAACGACTCCGACTCCGAGGCACCGCTGATGATGCCGAGCTGGTCGCGCAGCCACTGCACCGCCGACCCGGTCACCGCGATCGAGCCTTCCAACGCGTACACGGGGTCGGCGTCGCCGAGCTGGTAGCAGACGGTCGTCAGCAGGCCGCACTCGGAGCGCACCAGCTCGGTGCCGGTGTTGAGCAGCATGAAGTTGCCGGTGCCGTAGGTGTTCTTGCCCTCGCCCGGCGCGAAGCACACCTGTCCGACCATCGCGGCCTGCTGGTCGCCGAGGACGCCGGCGATCGGGATCTCGCCACCGAGGGGACCGTCGGGCCGCGTGACCCCGATCCCGTCCGCGTCGGAGGACGGCCGGATCTCGGGCAGCATCTGGCGGGGGATGTCGAAGAAGCTCAGCAGCTCGTCGTCCCAGTCGAGCGTCTCGAGGTCCATCAGCATCGTCCGCGACGCGTTGGTGACGTCGGTGACGTGGCGGCCACCGTCGGTCCCGCCGGTCAGGTGCCACAGCAGCCAGCTGTCGGTGGTGCCGAAGATGGCATCGCCGTCCTCGGCGGCCTGCCGCACCCCGTCGACGTTGTCGAGGATCCACTGGATCTTGCCGCCCGCGAAGTAGGTCGCCGGCGGCAGGCCGGCCTTGCGCCGGATCACCTCGCCCTTGCCCTCACGTTCGAGCCGCGACGCGATCTTGTCGGTGCGGGTGTCCTGCCACACGATCGCGTTGTAGTAGGGCCGGCCGGTGCGCCGGTTCCACACGACGGTGGTCTCGCGCTGGTTGGTGATGCCGAGCGCGGCGAGGTCCGACGCCTCCAGGCCCTGCGCGTTCATCGCGGACTGGATCGCCGACGAGGTGCGCTCCCAGATCTCCACCGGGTTGTGCTCGACCCAGCCGGACCGCGGCATGATCTGGTCGTGCTCGAGCTGGTGACGGCCGACCTCGGTGCCGGCCGCGTCGAAGACCATGAACCGCGAGCTGGTCGTGCCCTGGTCCACCGCGCCGATGAGCTCCGCCATGCCGCCTCCTGCCGTGCCGTCGAGGTGGAGCGCGGACGCCCCGGGGACGAGGGGTGGTGCGCGGGACGCTAGCGTCCACCAACGGAACGTTCCGGGCGAGAACGTTCCGGAACGTGTCGTCGAGGAGCACCTGATGTCCGTCCCGGTCCCGAGGCAGCTGGTGGTCGAGCAGTGGCGGATCGCGGGCGCGATGGCCGCGGGTGGCGCGTGGTCGCTGGTCCCGCCGGCGCTGCGCTCACGACTCCGTGACGACACCGGCGCCGAGGTGGCCCGCGTCCGGCCCGGCAGCGACCGCAACCTCGATGCCTACGCCGCGTGGTCGGGTGCGCCACCCGAGCGCTACGCCGGCCGCGTCCCCCCGCACTCGGCGAGCCGGTGGGCGATGCCGACCGTGGCGCGCCTGACCTCGCGCACCCCGCACCCGCTGCTCAAGGTCGTCAACCAGGGCGTACGCCTCCAGGTCGCGGGCCCGCTGCCGCGCGGCGTCCCGCTCGACCTCGAGGGCCACCTCGTCGACGAGGACGGGCGCGACGGGCGCGACGGGAAGGACGGGTGCGACGGGCGCGTCCGCATCCACTCGCGGATCGTCGTCAGCGCCCCGGCCGCACCGGCCGCGCTCACCCTGGACGCGATCGCCGTCGTCCCCGGCCGGCGGACCGGACCCCGGCAGCGCCGCGAGCCGCCCGACCACCCGTGGGAGACCATCGGGACGTGGCGGGCGGCGGCCGACGACGGGGTCCGGTTCTTCCGGCTCACCGGCGACTTCAACCCCATCCACACCCTCGCACCGTTCGCGCGCCGGACCCGCTTCGGAGGCCCGATCCTCCACGGCTTCGGGTCCTTCGCCCGGACCTTCGAGGTGGCGCAGGGTGCGCTCGGCCCGGTGCGTGACCTCGAGGTCCGGTTCGTCGCGCCGGTCCCGCTGCCGTCGCCGGAGCTCGCCGTCCAGGTGGGATCGGAGCCGGGTCCGGACGGGCGCCGGCCGCTACGCCTCGTCGGCGAGGACGAGGTCGTCCACCTCGTCGGCGCGGTCGCGGCCACGACCGACGCCCCCACCCGCACCGCCTGACGCCTCAGCTGCGCCCGACGCCACCTGACGCGGGTAGGTGCGATGCCAGTAGCTGCGCGAGGTGGACCGCGCGCCGGCCTGCGAGCTGGTCGAGCTGGGTGCGGCAGCTGAAACCGTCGGCGAGCAGCACCGTGTCCTCGTCCGCCGCCCGGACCGCGGGCAGCAGCG
>CAYSTY010000400.1:0-2630 GCA_964433685.1 uncultured Actinomycetota bacterium
CCGGAGAAGCCCTCGTTGACCGACCGCTGCAGGAACGACTCGTCGACGCCGAGCTCGGCCATCTCGGACTTGAGCCGCTGCATGAACTCGCGGATCGGCACGTCCTGCTCGGAGACCGCGTTGAGCGCGGTGCGCAGGAAGTTGGTCAGCGAGACGCCGGGGACCTCGACCGGGTACTGCATGGCGAGGAAGACGCCGAGCCGGGCGCGCTCGTCGGGGGTGAGGCCGGCCAGGTCGGTGCCCTGCCAGGTCATCGAGCCACCGGTCACCTCGTAGGCGGGGTGGCCGGCGATCGCGTAGGCGAGCGTCGACTTGCCGGAGCCGTTCGGTCCCATCAGGGCGATGGTCCGGCCCTTGTCGAGGTCGAGGTCGACCCCCTTGAGGATCTGGTTGCCGTCCACCTCGACCGTGAGGTCGCGGATCTCGAGGTCAGCCATCGTGTCGTCTCTTCGTCGGTTCGGGCCCGGCGCCTCGTCGAGGCTGCTGCGGGCGGGGTGGGAGGTCTAGAAGTCGGGGGTCGGGGCACCGTTGAGGATGGTGCTGACGTCGACGAGGACGTCGTCGCCGTCGACGGTGACCGCGTAGGTGGGGATGGGCTTCATCGCCGGCAGCGAGGACGGTCGCCCGTCCTCGAGGGAGAACGCCGACCCGTGCAGCGAGCACTCGACCTCGCCGTCGAACACCAGTCCCCCGTCGGACAACGACCACTCCTGGTGGGAGCAGACGTCGTGGACGGCGCGGACGTCGTCGCCGAGGCGCACGAGGCACACCGGGACGCCGTCCACGTCGACGCGGACCGGCGTCACGTCCGGCAGCTGGGCGAGCGAGGCCACACGGGTCGCCATCAGGCGGACACCTGGTCGCGCATGGCCGCGTCGGACACCGCGAGGGACCCGACGTCGACGCTGTCGATGACCGCCTCGATGTGGCGCATCGCGCGGTCCTCGATGCCGGGCAGGTCCACCTCGGCGAGGATCTCGCGGAAGAAGCCCTGCACGATCAGGCGCAGCGCCTGGTCGCGCGGGATGCCGCGTGACTCGAGGTAGAACAGGTGGCGGGCGTCGATCTGTCCCGTCGCCGACCCGTGACCGGCGGTGATGTCGGCGCACTCGATCTCCAGGAACGGGGTCGAGTCGGCGCGGGCACCGGGCGAGAGGATCAGGCTGCGGTTGGTCTCGTCGGTGGCGGTCCCGACCGCGTCCTTGTGCACGAACACGTTGCCGCGGAAGATCGTGCGGGCCGCACCCTGCAGCGCACCCTTGAACAGCACGTCGGAGGTGGCCTGCGGCGCGATGTGACGCACGTAGGGCTGCAGGTCGAACCACTGCCCGGCGGAGGCGACGTAGAGCCCCAGCGGACGGGTGGACGCACCCGGTCCGACGAGGTCCACCTCCGGCCGCAGGCGCACGGTGTGGCCGCCGGTGGTGACCGACAGGTGCCGCACGCTGGCGTCGCGGTGGGCCGCGGCCTTCTGCAGGCCGAGGTGGCGGACGGGACCGTCCCACTCCTGCAGGCTGACGACGTCGAGGCTGGCCGCGTCGCCGACGACGAACTCGGCGACCTCGTCGACGAGCGCCTCGACGCCGGTCGCCGAGGTGTGCTCGAGGTACAGCGTCGCGCGGGCGTGGTGGTCGAGGACCACCAGGACACGGGGCAGGTGCGCCCCGGGCTCGCTGACGTGGATCCGCACGACGATCGGCTCGGTGACCTCGACCTCGGCCGGGACGTGGACGAACACACCACCGGTCCAGGCCGCGTCGTTGGCGGTGATGGTGCGGTCCTCGTCGGTGCCGGTGCCGGACTCGTTCGAGGTGGTCAGCGACCCGAGGTGCTCGCGGACGAGCGACTCGTGGCTGACCGCCGCCTCGGCGAGGTCGGCGATCACCACGCCGCGGTCGGCGAGCGCCGCCGGGACGATGACGTCGGTGACGACGCCGTCGACCACGGTGGCTTCGGCGATCTGCGCGTCGAGGCTGGCGGTCAACGACGC
The DNA here is from genome assembly GCA_964433685.1 of uncultured Actinomycetota bacterium. Lineage (GTDB taxonomy): Bacteria > Actinomycetota > Nitriliruptoria > Nitriliruptorales > Nitriliruptoraceae > Nitriliruptor. The sequence goes on from CAYSTY010000400.1 coordinate 1,991, forward strand.
GGGAGCGACCGCGACGCTGCCGCTGGCCAGCGGCAGGTCGACGTCGATGCGGCGGGAGAACGGGGTCGAGCGCCAGAACTCGTCAGCACGTGAGTCGGGCCACGCCTGGTCGCTGTAGCGCTTGGTCGCCGCCAGCCGCCGGTCGACGAGCCAGCTCGGCTCGTCCCCGGCGAGGGTGCGCACGACGGTCTCGTCGAGCGCGTCGAGGCGGGCAGCCCCGGTCTGGGCGGTGGAGACGTCGGTCATCCGATGGCGCCTTCCATCTCGATCGCGATCAGGCGGTTGAGCTCGACCGAGTACTCCATCGGCAGCTCACGCGCGATCGGCTCGATGAAGCCGCGCACGATCATCGCGGTGGCCTCGTCCTCGTCGATGCCGCGCGACTGCATGTAGAACAGCTGGTCGTCCGACAGCTTCGAGACGGTCGCCTCGTGCTCGATCGTGGCGTCGTCCTGCTCGATCTCCATGTACGGGTAGGTGTCCGTACGCGAGGTGTCGTCGAGCATCAGCGCGTCGCACTTGACCGCCGAGCGGGCGTGGTGGGCACCCTCGTTGATCGACACCAGGCCCCGGTAGCTGGTGCGCCCGGTGCCCTTGGAGATCGACTTCGACAGGATGTTCGAGGTCGTGTACGGCGCGG
>CAYSTY010000401.1:0-2627 GCA_964433685.1 uncultured Actinomycetota bacterium
GGAGGCCTACCTCGACTTCGCCGCCGGCGAGAAGCGATCGTGGCTGCTCGAACAGGGCATCTCGCTGTTCCCACTGGTCGGGTGGGCGGAGCGAGGGAGCGGCCTCGCGTACGGGCACGGCAACTCGGTCCCGCGCTTCCACATCGTGTGGGGGACGGGGCCCGGCGTCGTCGAGCCGTTCGAACGGCGGGTCCGACGCCACGTGGACAGCGGGCGGGTGGAGCTGCGCTTCCGCCACCGCGTCGACGAGCTGGTCACGGAGGCCGGCGCCGTGGTCGGCGTGGCCGGCGCCGTGCTCGAACCGTCCGACGTGGGCCGTGGGGAGAAGAGCTCGCGGGTGGAGGTCGGGGCGTTCGACCTGCGTGCCCAGGCCGTCATCGTCACCTCGGGAGGTATCGGCGCGAACCACGACCTCGTTCGGGCGAACTGGCCCGAGCGGCTCGGGCCCGCGCCGAGGAACCTGCTGTCCGGGGTGCCCGACCACGTCGACGGGCGGATGCTCGGCATCACCGAGCAGGCGGGCGCGAACCTCATCAACCGCGACCGGATGTGGCACTACACCGAGGGCATCGCCAACCACGCGCCGATCTGGTCCCGGCACGGGATCCGCATCCTGCCCGGTCCCTCGTCGCTGTGGCTGGACGCGACGGGCAAGCGCCTGCCGGTGCCGCTGTTCCCCGGCTTCGACACCCTCGGCACGCTCGAGCACATCGGCCGCAGCGGCTACGAGCACACCTGGTTCATCCTCACCCAGCGCATCATCGAGAAGGAGTTCGCGCTGTCGGGCTCCGAGCAGAACCCGGACCTGACCGGCCGTGACATCCGCCTGCTGATGCAGCGCCTCGGCTCGGGCGCGCCCGGGCCGGTGGAGGCGTTCAAGGAGAAGGGGGTCGACTTCGTCATCGAGGACAACCTCCAGGCCCTCGTCCGGGGGATGAACGCGCTGACCGATCAGCCGCTGCTCGACTTCGACCGCGTCCGCACCGAGGTCCAGGCCCGCGACCGCGAGCTGGCGAACCCGTTCACCAAGGACCTGCAGATCGCGGCCATCCGCGACACCCGCAGCTACGTCGGCGACAAGCTGATGCGGGTCGCGCCGCCGCACCGCCTCCTCGACCCGCAGGCCGGGCCGCTGATCGGGGTGAAGCTGAACCTGCTGACCCGCAAGACCCTCGGTGGGCTCGAGACCGACCTCGACGGGCGCGTCCTGCAGGCCGGCGGTGAACCCCTGCCGGGCCTGTACGCCGCCGGCGAGGTGGCCGGGTTCGGCGGCGGTGGGATGCACGGCTACCGGGCGCTCGAGGGCACCTTCCTCGGCGGGTGCATCTTCAGCGGCCGCACCGCCGGCCGGGCCGCAGCTGCCGCCACCGCCTGAACCGCCACCCGGCCGTGACCCTTCGGCCGGTCCCGGCGCGGGAGGGGTCGACCGGCCTCCAGGTCGGGTCCAACGGCACGGCTGCGACCCCGATCCCCACCCGACACTCAGGGTGTAGGTACGAACACCCACGAGGGATCGGACAGGCAGTGAACAGGGTTGCGGTGGACCGGTCGACGGACGTGACCGCCCTCCTCCACGAGCTCGGCGACGGCATCGTCCTCGAGGCCGGTGGGACCGTCGTCGCGCGGATGGTGCCGGTGCACACACGCCCGGCCTACATCGGGCTCTACGGCAACCACCCGTACGAGGTGGCCGCGCGCCACGAGGTGCGCGTCCCGGAGCTGCGCCCCGAAGACTTCGAGGACTGATCCGCCCCCGCACCGCGGACCGGCTCAGACCCGGACCGCGGCCCGCAGTCGGTCGGCGTTGCCGCCGAGGATCGCCGCGGCCGTGTCGGCCGGGAGGTCGCGTGCCCGCCAGCTCTCCACGAGGTCGGGGATGCGCACGCCCGTGTTGGGTGCGTCCGAGCCGAACAGCAGCCGGTCCCCGTAGCGGACCAGTTGCGCGTCGGTCAGCGCCGGCGTGGCGGCCACCACCGGCGTGAGGTCGGCGTACACGTTCGGGTGGCGGTCGAGCAGCGTGAGCGCCGCGTCGACCGCGGGCTGCGCCGTGTGCGCCACGATGAGCGGTACCCGTGGGAACCGGGCGGCGACCGCGTCGAGCTCGCGCAGGTCCGGTGCGTCGCTGACCCCGGCCGGGTGCTTGCCGACGTGGACCACCACCGGCAGGGCGAGCTCCTCGCAGCAGGCCCAGACCGGATCGAGCCGCGGGTCGTCGGCGCGGTGACCGCCGACGGCGCAGTGGAGCTTGAGCACCCGCGCCCCCAGCCTGGTCACCGCAGCGGTCACGATCGCGGCGGGGTCGACATCGCCCGGGTGGACGCTCGCGCCGACGACCAGCTCGACCTCGTGGGCCCCCTCGCCGAGCGCGGCCGCGTGTTCGGCCGCGGCGGGCAGCAACCAGTCGGCGACACCGGGAGCGTGGGCGTACGGCAACACCCACGCCGAGGTGGCGCCCGCCGCGGCGAGGTCGTGCAGGACCGGCTCGGGCGCCGGCGTCGGGTAGGCGAGCGCTCCCGGCAGGTACTGGTCGAACACGCGCCGGACCCGCGCCGCCAGCCGAGGCGGCAGCAGGTGCACGTGCGCGTCCACCACCGTCACGGTCCGACCTCTCCCACCGCGGCCGCGTC